>CAZRNW010000113.1:0-9230 GCA_964601535.1 uncultured Flavobacteriaceae bacterium | reverse complement strand
ATAAGAAATCTAAAAATTAGATTATTCTGCAATTTCATAAAAGGAACAACTTGGTGTATTAGAAATTAAACAGAATTTGCGAGAAAAGAATCTTTGATTAGTGATTTTCGCAAAAGAAACTAATTATAGAAAGGATTAATGCGTAAATCAACCTGAATCCCAGTTACCTCCGGAAAACGAACTAGGGACGCATAATTTTATAAATCATTCAGTTTAGAAGAATTTATTATTTCTCAAGTACTCAATCTTCAAATCTTTGAATTTTGAATCTTTAAATCCTCAAATCTCGAATGCCAACCCATCATACGCCAGCTCAATATGACTTGGCAGCTCTAAATTGACTTCCTGATGAAGTCCTAATTGGTGGGAGATATGCGTGAAATAAGTTTTCTTTGCTTTTAATTCGTTGGCTAAATCAATCGCTTCCTGAAAAGTAAAATGTGAAATGTGTTCGTTGCGGCGTAAAGCATTTATCACAACAATTTCTGAACCTTTAATTTTTTCTTTCTCTTCTTCACTAATAAAATTTGCATCGGTTATGTAAGTGAAATTCCCAATGCGGAAGGCTTTTACAGGTAATTTGTAATGGAGAACATTAATGGGTTGTATTTGCATATCACCTACAACAAAAGCATCATCATTAAAAGTGTGTAATTTAATTTTTGGAATGCCGGGATAATCCAAATCAGCAAAAATATAAGAGAAGGATTCTTTTAAAGCTTTCTGAACCCGTTCTGTTGCATAAACAGGCATCACCATTTGATTAATAAAATTAAATGCGCGCACTTCATCCAATCCTGCAGTATGGTCTTTGTGTTCGTGTGTAAAAACAACCGCATCTAATTTTGTTACTTTCTCCCGCAGCATTTGTTGTCTGAAATCCGGACCGGTATCAATTACTATGTTGGTATTTTTATATTCAATCATTACAGAAGAACGCAGGCGGTTGTCTTTCGGGTCAGACGAAGTGCAAACTTTACAAGTGCATCCAATTAAGGGTACGCCTTGTGATGTGCCGGTTCCTAAGAATGTAATTTTCAATTGAGATTAATTTTCTTTAAAAATAGCGAAAAATAATTCAAAGATTCAAGGTTCAAAGATTAGAAATCACTAATTATTAAATCTTTGAATCTTCAAATTTTGAATCTTTGAATAATCTAATGCCTGAAAATGGATTGAAATAAAGACGTAACCAAACTCGGTTTTAAACAAATGGTGAAAATGATACCGAATATGGCTCCCCAGAAATGGGCTTCGTGTCCTATGCGGTCGGCTTCGGGATCACCTGTTTTACGTTTACTTAAATAATAACTTCCCGCTAAAAATAATATACCTAATAACCAGGCCGGCATTGGCAATACAAATAAGTAGAGGGTTTGAAAGGGTTCAATGATAATGAAACTAAAAATAATGGCTTCAATAGCGCCGCTTGCACCCAATGATGAATAAGAAGAATTGTTGCGGTGTTTAAAATATTCGGTAATACTGGCGGCATAAATTCCTCCCGTAAACAGGGCAATGTAAGCAAGCCTTGCTAATTTTACGGCGTGCATCCTTTCTTCATCCGTTGCGCGAATGGGGTCGTCGAGAAAAATATTTACGTAATAAATATTTTCAACTGCATAGCCAAACATATACAAAGAAAATACATTCAAAAATAAATGCATGGTATCACCATGAACGAAAGCATGGGTTAAAAAACGGTAATGCTCTTTATTGTATTTGATAGAGTAGGGATGGAACAAATACTTATACATCGCATTTCTGTCGTAAAAACAGTAGGCAGAAAAAGCAACGATAATTATAAGAAAAGTGGTGGTGACCATAATTTATACAAATGTACGCTTTTGGTAAAAATTACAACCCCCTTTCTTTATCTAAATAAGATTGTACCACAGTTATGGCGTTATCAATCACATCGCTCAGCGCAGTAATAAAAGTTCCCGGCTTTGCAATGTCCAGCGCATGTTTCAAGGCTTCAACTTCTTTTGGAATGTATTCGTAAGATTGATTAGGATCAGCTTGTTTAATGCCTTCCACTAATAACCTAACAATATCATCCGCCTCGCGCCCGCGTAAAAATTTATCCTGCCTGATAATAATATGATCAAACATCTCAGCTGAGATTTTTCCCATCTCTCTGATGTCTTCATCACGCCTGTCGCCCGTACCGGTAATGATTCCGATTTTAGAGGGCGAGTCAATGGTTGATAAAAATTCTTTTATTCCCCGGAATCCATCCGGATTATGTGCAAAATCAATCAGCACTTTATGTTCCTTGAAATCGAAAATATTCATTCGTCCCGGCGTTTGCGTGGAGGAAGGGATAAATGTTTCTAAATTCAATTTAATATCTTCAATCGTAAATCCGTAAACATAAGTTGCTAATGTTGCAGCAAGCACATTACAAATCATAAAGGTAACACGCCCTCCAAAAGTTAATGGTATGGTTGTTACTTTTGCGACTCTGAATTTCCAATCTCCTTTTTTAATGGTGATGAATCCGTTTTCGTAAATGGCCGCAATGCCGCCTTTTTTGCAATGTTCTTTTATGAGCGGGTTATTTTCATCCAGACTAAAATAAGCCACGTTACAATCAACCGTTTTCGAAATGCCTGCGCAATATTCATTATCAGCATTCAAAACAACATAGCCATCACGTTTTACACTTTTTGCGACAACGCCTTTTACATTGGCCATGTCTTTAAGTGTATTAATATCCATTAATCCCATGTGGTCTTCCTGAATATTAGTCACAACTGCTACATCACATCTTCCAAAACCTAAACCGGCGCGTAAAATTCCGCCGCGTGCTGTTTCTAAAACTGCAAAATCAACAGTAGGATCTTTTAAAATAAATTCGGCACTCACCGGTCCGGTTGTATCACCTTTGGTTAGCATTGAGTTTTGCACATAAATACCATCGGAAGTTGTGAAACCAACTCTGTATCCGTTATTTTTTACAATGTGTGCAATTAAACGTGTCGTTGTGGTCTTACCGTTAGTTCCTGTAACCGCAATAATCGGAATGCGGCAGCTTTTCCCGGGAGGATAAAGCATATCAATAACAGGAGCAGCAACGTTGCGAGGTAAACCTTTCGCGGGCGCCAAATGCATTCTGAATCCCGGTGCAGCATTTACTTCTAATACTACGCCTCCTGTAGTTTCTAATGGCTCGCTTAAATTTTGCGCCATGATATCAATCCCGCAAATATCTAAACCGATAACACGCGAGATTCGCTCACAAATAAAAATATTGTTGGGATGCATAATATCAGTAACATCCGTTGATGTACCGCCCGTACTTAAATTGGCTGTTCCTTTTAAATAACACAACTCATCTTTTTTCAAAACAGTTTCTAAGGTGTAATTGTATTTGGCGAGTTGTTCAGTTGTTTCCCTGTCGATACTGATTTCAGTTAAAACATTTTCATGTCCGTAACCTCTGCGCGGGTCTTTATTTTCTTTTTCGATTAATTGCTGAATGGTAGATTTCCCGTCGCCAATCACATGCGCCGGTTCACGTAAGGCGGCTGCAATAAAGCGGTGATTGATAACAAGTACACGGAAATCATAACCGGAAATAAATTTTTCTACAATAATTCTCCGCGAATATTTTTTAGCATGATCAAAAGCGGCTTTTGCATCTTCTAATGTTTTTACATTGATGGAAGCACCTTTACCGTGATTACCATCCAATGGTTTAAATACTAGTGGAAAACCAATATCTGCAATGGCATCTTCAACTTCATCAATACTTGAAATGCATCTTCCTTTTGCAACAGGAATCGCTGCATCCTGAAGCATACGTTTAGTTTCATCTTTATTACTCGCTAAATCAACAGCAATAGAACTGGTTCTGTCTGTCATGGTCGCCCTGAAGCGCACCTGATTTTTTCCATAACCTAATTGCACTAATGATTCTGAATTCAAACGGATATATGGAATGTCTCTTGCAACGGCTTCATCAACAATTGAACCTGTACTTGGACCGAATCTGTCTTTCTCGCGGATTTCCCGCATTTGTGTAATATCAGCAGCTAAATCGTAATCTTTTCCTTCAATTAATGCTTCTGCAATTCTTACGGAAGCTTTAGCTGCATAAACACCAACTTTCTCTTCCATGTAAGAGAAAACAACATTGTAAATGCCCTTTGCACCGGTGCCTCTGGTTCTTCCAAATCCGACTTCCATTCCGGCTAATGATTGTATTTCGAGAGCAATGTGTTCAATCACATGTCCCATCCATGTGCCTTCTTCCACACGTTCAAAAAAACCGCCTTCATGGTCCTTAGAACAGCGGTGTGATTTCATGGAAGGAAACAGCTTTTTTAATCTTTCCAAAAATCCGGGAATTTCATTGGTAGGCGATTGCTCCATCGCTTCCAAATCCAACTTCATTACTATTAATTTCTTCCGGTAATTCGACCAGTAATTTGGTCCGCGCAATGCTCTTATATCTATAATCTTCATAGGACGTGTTTTGTAATCTTTTTCAAGATAAAACTAATATAGTTTCTAAACAATTTACTGTTTAAAATAAGCTGTGATTTATGTAAGTTTTAGCTGAATATTAGCTCTTATTAGGGTAGATTTGTACAAAATAACGATGTAACATGAGCGTACCTAAAGGTAAATTGATAATAATCGGAGGTTCGGTGGATAAGGGCAGTTTTTCGGAGTCGCCCGAGGATTTAAGCAGGAAACTGAAATTTTTTGAAGAAGGAATTTTAAATAAGATCATTAAAGTATCAGTTAAAAATAATTTATCACGCATCGAAATTATTACAACGGCTTCCAGTATTCCTGCGGAAGTAGGACAGGAATATGTAAATGCTTTTAAAAACCTGAATGTTTTAAATGTTGGCGTTTTAAATATTAAAACCCGCGACGAAGCAAATGCGCCTGAAAATCTTGAGCGTTTGAAAAAAGCTGAAGTGGTAATGTTTACGGGCGGCGACCAATTGCGTTTAACATCTATTTTCGGTGGAACAGCCTTTCATCATTTGTTATTGGAAAAATACGCGAATGAAGATTTTGTTATTTCAGGTACTTCGGCGGGTGCTGCTGCAAGTTCAAATAACATGATTTATCAGGGAAGCAGTCACGGTGCCTTATTAAAAGGCGAAGTGAAAATTACAGGCGGTTTAGGATTTATTAATAATGTAATTATTGACACTCACTTTGTACAGCGCGGCAGAATTGGCCGTTTAATGTATGCCTGTGCAAGTAATCCGATTAATCTTGGAATTGGTTTAGGAGAGGATACCGGATTATTAATTACGGATGGTCATATTATGGAAGCGATTGGTTCCGGTCTGGTTATTTTAGTAGACGCAACACATATGCGTAACACGAATATGACAGATGTTGAAATCGGAGAACCCGTATCTATAGATAATTTAATTGTGCATGTGATGTCGATACACGATCATTTCGATTTGAAAACCAAAAAACTGATTATCGATCATTTCAAACCTGCTCCTAAAATCGGGTAGATTAATCTTTGTAAATTCCGATGTAAATCCCGCCGTCTGATTTTTTTGAAGCGCGGTACATGCCTTCTGAATTAAAAGGTAATTCAATATTTCCCTTCGCGTCTAAAGCAATTAATCCGCCTTCGCCGCCAATCTTTACCAATTTATCCATCACCACCTTATCACAAGCTTGTTTTAAGGATAAACCTTTGTATTCCATTAAACAGGAAATATCATACGCAACGACTGCGCGTATAAAAAATTCACCGTGACCGGTACATGAAATCGCACATGTATTATTGTTCGCGTAAGTTCCTGCTCCAAGAATAGGCGTATCGCCAACGCGCCCGTGTTTTTTGTTGGTCATGCCGCCGGTTGAAGTTCCTGCTGCTAAATTTCCCTGTAAATCGAGAGCCACCGCACCAACAGTTCCGAATTTTTTCTCATCGTTATGATCCATTACGATGCTGTCGGTTTCCTTCGCTTTTTTTAATTGTTCGAAGCGGGCTTCGGTAAAAAAATAATCATCGGGCATAAATTCAATGTTATTTTTCTTCGCAAATTCCTGCGCACCTGAACCTGCCATAAATACATGTTCTGATTTTTCCATGATGGCGCGTGCCAGTGAAATTGGATTTTTTATATTCTGAACACCCGCACAAGCGCCTCCCATTAAATCTTTTCCCGTCATGATACTCGCATCCATTTCGTTTTTTCCGTCGTGGGTAAATACAGCACCTTTTCCGGCGTTAAACAATGGATTATCTTCCAAAGAGCGGATTGCATTTTCAACAGCGTTTAATGAACTGCCGCCTTTTTTTAAAATGGTTTCTCCTGCTACAATAGCATCTTCCAAAGCTTTTTTATAAGCTGTTTCTTTTTCGGGTGTCATGATGGAACGGAGAATTGTTCCTGCACCACCATGTATGGCTATTGCGTATTGGTTCATGTTCTTAATTTTTATTCTACTGCTTCTTTATCTTTTCCTAAATATCTTTCAATGGCAAAATGACCTAAATAAATTAATGGGATTAATGCAATTGCAACCAATAATTTAAAAGCATAACCCCAGCTGGCATTCACAACAAAATCACCAAAGCTCCATTTTCCCGGTATTACAAAGGCAATGAATTGCACCATAAATGTATCAATAACCTGACTAACCAAAGTACTTCCGGTTGCGCGCAGCCAAATCATTCTTTTACCTGTTACATTACGCAATTTCCAGAAAATCCAGACATCTACTAATTGTGAAGTCAAAAATGCACAAATACTGCCAACGATAATCCATTGACTTTGTCCGAATACCGTTAGGAAAACAGAATCATTAACAGGGGAGAAACCAACCGCTTTTAAATTAATGGCAATGGTAATTAAAATATAAGTGTAAATAATTAGACCGACTGTAATTAAAGTAAGTTTGCGTACCCCGCTTCGACCGTAATATTCATTAATTAAATCGGTCAGGACAAAAACAACCGGCCATAAAATAATACCGATACTTTGGGTGAAGATACCGAAGAACTGAACGAGTTTTCCTCCGATCAATTCGGCAACAATAGCATTGGTAACAAAAAATCCGGCGAGGATAATAAAGACGAGATCTTTCCGGTTTTTAAAGTCCATGGTATTTGTTTGTGCCACTAATTGCACTAATTCTCACCAATGAATTAGTGTAATATTCGTGTAATTCGTGGCTTACTTTTTGAATACAATTAGTTCGGCACGGCGGTTCATTTCGTTTTCTTCTTTACCGCAATCTTCACCTTTCAAACAGTTGTTTAATAAATCGGTAGCACCTTTACCAACAGTTTTTAAGATTTGTTTATTTGCTAAACCGCTTTTTGTTAAGTAAGATTTAACCTGACTTGCCCGTTTAGCAGATAAGTTTTTATTGTAGCCGGGTTTACCTTGTGTATCGGCATAACCTAAAATTTCAATTCTTAATTCAGGGTGTTTTTTCAGCACTTCCAGATTTTTAGTTAATGTAGCTTGTGCATCTTCACGCACATTACTCACGTTAAAATTGAAACGCAAAGGCGATAAATCAAAACCTAAAGCTTTTAATTGCTCATTGCTTAATTTACCATGATAATTTTCTAAAGCAGCTAAAATAGCCGCATTGTTATCAACCACAGGAGGCTCCGCAGATTTAATACTTATTTTGGTGTTATTGCAGGCAATTATCGGCTCTAAACAAGTATCACAATAAGCAATAACTTTAAATTCTACTGTGTAATCGCCGGTTTTTGCAAACTTGTAATCCAAAAGATTGTCTTTACCGGTTGCGGTTTCATTGTTTACTTTCCAGCCTGATTGTAAAACTTTGTAGTATTCGGGAATACCTGCTTTAAAAGAATACTCATTTTCTTTTTCATTAATCACACTTGAACTAAGCGCAACCGCTTTTTCTCCTGATGAAGTACACTCTTTATTTAAATCAGTTGTTAAATAATTGATTTTGTAAATATCCATATCTCCTTTTCCGCCTAATCTAGCTGATGAGAAGTAACCAATGTTTCCATCCTTATTCTGAACCATGAAAATATCGTGAGCAGGAGAATTAATTGGCGACCCTAAATTTTCAGGTCTTCCCCATTTTCCATCGGGTGATAATTGTGATCTGTAAATATCATAATTACCGTAACCGGGATGTCCGCGCGATGCAAAATACAAAGTATGTCCGTCGTCACTCAAAAAAGGCGCATCTTCATCGTAAGGTGTGTTGATAATCGGACCAAGATTCTCGGGTTTGCTCCAAACACCATCTGATACTTTTGTTGATTTATAAATATCAACACCGCCAACGCCGCCGCTTGCTTCACTGGTAAAGAAAAGACTTTTCCCGTCTTTACTGATGTAAGCGTGATTCTGATAATAGGCGAAATTAATTTTCTTCGACATTTTTTTCGGATTCTCTTTTTTCAGATTATCCATGTCGATTTCGAAAATTTTATTGTCGCGGTACACATATAATTTTTTTCCGTCGGGCGACATAGAAATAACAGACTCGTGATGTTTGCGGAATTTTGAACTTAAAAATAAATCAGGAACCGTATAACGACGGGGTGCAGCGAATTTTGTCCCTTCCATTTGACTCAAATACATACTTTCGAAATATTTTCCATCGAGGTCACTGATTTTTTCTTTTTTATCGTCTTGTCTTTTCGATGTAAATAACAATTCGTTATTCGGCGTAATAACAGGAACGTACTCCGGGCTTTTTGAATTTACCGTGCTTCCAAGATTAACCACATACCAGTCTTTTGGTTTTGCATTAGTGGAATTGGCCATAGCATAAACGCAATCTTCCTTGCGCTTTTTTAAATCTAACTGATAGCGGTCATTGTCTTCATCTAAAGCAACAGACCCTTTCAGCATTTCTAAAAATTTAATGGACTCAGGAAATTTACCGTGATACTGGTAGCATTTAGAGAGAGCGTAAAGCAAATCCGGTAAAGTATCTTTTGGACAGTGACGGTAAGCGTTTTCCAGATATGGAAGTGCTTCTTCTGGCTGATCTAAAAACTCAGAAAGTGTAATTCCGAATCCAATGTTTGCATTGTAATTGTCTTTGTCAATAGCCAAAGCTTTCAGATAATACTCTCTGGCTTTATCAATATTGCCTTTATCGGTCGCGTTGGCGGCTTTACGTAAATAGCGTTTTATTTGCGAATAGGAATTAGCTTGTGTAAATAAAACAAGCGCTAATAACAATACTACTTTCCTCATGTGTCAGGATAATTTACCTAT
>CAZRNW010000112.1:0-9231 GCA_964601535.1 uncultured Flavobacteriaceae bacterium | reverse complement strand
CCGAGTGATGCTGTTGCATTTAAACTGGATTCTTCTCTTACACAATTAGTATGGAGTACCTATTTAGGAGGCTCAGCAAAGGAAGACGGAATAAATATTAAAACTGATGGGACTGGCGGTGTATTTTTATCGGGTACAACCAACAGCACAGATTTTCCTACAACTTCGGGAGCATATAGTACCACTAAATTAGCGTATGAAGAGATCTTTGTTTCTCATCTGAATAACACAGGCAGTTCTTTAATTGCTTCTACATATTTAGGGACAAATACCTCCGATTTTGCTATAATAATGACAGTTGATCCTTTTAACAATGTGTATGTAGCAGGTGAAATTGGAAGTACAAGCGGAGGCTTCTTAATTCCTACTGCAGGAACTTATAGTACAAACAGTGTAAACTCTCTTTACAAATTAGACGCATCTTTAAGTAATCTTGGTTTTAAAACATTGTTCGGCCCAACGATAGTTCAATCAAATTATGCACCTCAGTTTAGTTCGAGCGCTTTTAAGGTAGACAGTTGCGGAAATATTTATTTGGCAGGTACAGCAAGGATAGGACATCCAACCACGCCTGATAAATTTCAGTCATTCAGTGGTGGGGGCGGAACGGATATGTATATGATCGTTTTTAATCCTAATTGTACTTCAATTCGGTTTGCATCTTATTATGGGGGAAATGCACTTCCGCCTACAGGATTCTCGGCTGTGGGTGAACAATCCTGGGGTATTAGTCATATTGACGAACGAGGTATCTTGTATCAGGCAGTTTCGGCAATTGAGAATTTACCTACAACAACAGGCGCGTATTATTCGAGTTATAATGATACTGTTAGCGGAAGAAGAATTTACAACGACGCTTTTTTAAAAGTAGATTTGGGAACATTTGTGAATGCGAATTCATCTTACGGCGCAAACTTCATTGGTTGTCCTTCGCCATTTACCGCCAATTTTATTAGTACAAAGAATAACGGAAGCACGTATTGGGATTTTGGTGATGGGAATTCAAGTATACAGGATACAATTTCACACACCTATTTAAATACCGGAACTTATAATGTTTTATTGGTTGTTACAGATACTACTACCTGTAACAGAACAGACTCCATAAAAAGCATTTTAAATGTTATCAATCCAACTTTATTTGATTTAGGTGATGATGTTTATAAATGCCCTAATTCACCTTTAGTTTTAAATGCAAACGTATCAGCATTAACTTATTCCTGGAGTACAGGACAAGTCAATCAGAATATTTCAGTTAGCCAGCCGGGTACCTACACTTTAACCATTTTTAATGGCGGATGCTATACAAGCGATGAAATAAATGTTTTGATGGGAGAGGATATTTTCACGGAAAATTTCCCCAATGTTATTACTCCAAACAGCGATGGCATTAATGACTTTATTGATTTGACAAAATATAATTTTGAAGAAGTAAAATTTACTTTATTTGACCGCTGGGGTACTGAACGTTACACAACATCAAACCCAAAAGAAAAATGGCTGCCGGATAATTTAAATAACGGCACTTACTATTATATTATGAATTTTAAATCAAACTGTACCGGTAAACACCAAACAAATAAAGGGTTTATCAGCGTATTCAAATAGATTTAAAAATCCTTTCGCATTAAAAAAATCAATAAACAAAAGGAAAAATAATTTTTCTTTCTTTTGGATAATCACTGAAATTTTTGAGGTACCAATCGTGATGATTTTTTGCACGCGGTACTAAATTGGCTAATGTCCAAACCATAAATGTAAGTGCAGGTAAATTCCAGGCCATTAAAGCGAAGCCGCTCCATTCAATTATTTCTCCAAATAAGTTCGGGGAACTAATATAGTTGAATAAAAAGCCATTCGGAATTTTATAACCTGTTTCTCCGGGAGCTCGTAAATTAATTAAAATAGAATCGGATTTTAGATTAATAAAAACGCCGATAAAAAAAAGAATGAATCCGGAAATAAAATGCAGACTGTAAAACCAGTTTGTATTGTAATCATCAACAGGCGCAAGTTCTGCCAGGTAATAACCATTGAGGCCTGCATTCATTACATTGAATAAAATGGCATTTAAAACAATGAAAACCGGTATTTGTTTTGGTGTAGCTTTTATTCTTAAAGGATAAATGAAAGAGCGGTTGATGTAATGTAAAATCCACAGTAAAAATAAAACCCAGGCATGAGAGTTAAGTGAATTAGCCCCAAAACATAAAAAATATAGCATAATCAGTAAGGAAGGAGATTCCATAATAATCCATCCCAATTTATTATTAATGCTTTTCCCCCATTTATGGGAGGTGTGACGTCCAAATGGCGCGGTGATAAAAAACATGGTGATATGAACCGCAAACGCAATGGCTAACCAGACATAAGAAATAAAATATAAAGTTTCTTTACTCATCGCTTTTTCAAATATAAATAATATCTTTATTACAAAACATTTATTATGGCAAAGCGTATCGTAGTTTTAGTTCATGGCTGGAGTGTTCATCACACCGAGACTTATGGCGGCTTAGCAGAGCGTCTCGAAATGGAGAATGCAAAAGACAGCACTCTCGATATTGATGTAAAACAAATCTGGCTCGGAAAATATATAAGTTTTAAAGATGAAGTGAGGGTTGATGACATTTCCAAAGCTTTTGAAAACGCTTTGCGTACAGAACTAGGAACGCTTTTAAAGTCAGGCACAAAATGTATCGTCATAACGCATTCAACAGGTGGACCGGTTATTAGAAATTGGATTGATAAATTTTATTCCCGGAAAAACAATTTAAATAATTGCCCGATTTCGCATCTTATTATGTTAGCGCCGGCGAATTTTGGTTCAGCATTAGCTCAATTAGGAAAATCCCGCGTATCGCGTTTAAAATCCTGGTTCGAAGGTATTGAACCCGGACAAGGCGTATTAAATTGGCTGGAGTTAGGAAGCAGTGATGCTTGGAAACTGAACTGTGATTGGGTTTCCAATTCAGAAGCATTTTTGAAATCAGGAAATATATTTCCTTTTGTTATTACCGGACAAACAATCGACAGGAGTGTTTACGATCATGTGAATCCTTATACCGGAGAAATTGGTTCTGATGGTGTTGTTCGCGCAGCTTCTGCTAACCTCAATTGTAATTATATCAAGCTGGTTCAAAAATCTGAAAGGGGAAATACTAGCGAAACTGAGTTTGAAGTCGTAGAGCAAAAAGTTTCGGCTAAAACCCCTTTCTTAATTGTCCGGGATAAGGCACATTCAGGCGACAAAATAGGAGTGATGCGGAGTATTAAAGCTAACAACGATTCGCATGAAACACTTACGGGAATTTTAAGGTGTATTAAAGTTAATAATACTGAAGATTATAAAAAAGTGTGTGATGATTTTATAATGCAAACTACCACAGCTCAAAACGACCCTGAAGAACAAATAGAAGCGGACTTGAATATTTTATTACCTGATAAATATTTTATTACCGATCCCAAGAGTATGCTGATTGTAAAAATTACAGATGATGAGGGCAGGGATATTGGTGAATGTGATATTGTTTTTACCGGACCTGAGAACAATCCCGATAAATTGCCGCACGGTTTTTTATCTGATCGACAACGTAATACTTTTAACAGGGGAACTGTTACTTTCTTTTTTAATTATACAGCAATGGCCGGAGGACCGGAAATAAAATATAAAGACAAAACACTGAGGGCAAAAAAAGAAGGTGTTAAACAATTGGGATTAGTTATCGATCCGCATAACAATTCGGGTTTCGCACATTATATTAAAGGAAGAATTAATGCCAGTGACAAGCAGCTCAGAACGATTTTAATGCCAAACCAAACAACACTTCTTGAAATTGTAATGAAACGCATAGTACATGAAGGCGCTTTCAGAATCAATCAAAACAGAAAAGGAGAGGAATTTAAAGATACAGATGCAGGAAAAACTATTTCTTAAGTGGATTCAGTAAGTGTTCAAGTCCGTTTAATTTAATTTCGTACATGGTTTGCAATTGAATTCCTAATTTTCCATTGGGGAAACCTTTCCGGTTAAACCACTCGAGATAACTTACAGGTAAATTACAAATTAAGCAGCCTTTAAATTTACCAAAGGGCATTTCTGTTTTAACCAAATCTAAAAGCAATCCGGGATTTCCTTCCATAATCAAAAACTTAGTTCTGAGAAATATATTTTTTTAAGATTATAGTTATTTATTTTCGCATCGATGTTAGTGCCGTTCAACACATCAAATTCTTTAGTACGGTTTAAAAAATAATTCCTATCTATTCCATGCGGCATATCTAATCCGGCTATTGTTTTTTGAAGGTCATCTGATGGGGCATCGGGTTGTCCAAGATGAAACATGAATTCGGCAGAATAATTTGTTTTGCTTAATTCTGAAAAAAGTGCATCCAGATTTTCACCGAAAGGTAAACCATAAAATGTATCGGCCAGAAAATGCGGGAAATGAATGGCCAGCTCGTAAGCGTGTTCTTCTCTTAATTTAAGTTGCTTATTGGTTAAATCACCTATTTTTTTCCATAAACCAAGTTCCATTCCTTGCTTAATTACTGGCACCAATAGTTTTCCGTTTTTCCACACCTTCATATCGCTTTTTAACCAGCTCCAGGGGCTTCTGATTGGCAGTTTGTGATTTAATTTATTGTTTTTATAAGCGGCAATTGTTTGGATGTAGTGTTCAAAAAAATCAACATCCAGATAACAAATCCCATGGTGGTTAGTAACATGGTCGATAGGAACATCACCCAGCCATTGGTCCAATAAATTTAACTGGGCGTTTAATTCCTGTTCGAGGTGACTGAGCTCTATTTTTTTAAAGGGGTAATTTTTAGCTTCATGAAATTCAAATTTTCCATCCGGTGTTTTTTTCTCAGCAACAAGTGAAGATTGTCCTGTAATCGCGCCGCCTGATGAGATGCTGAAGTGCAAGCCAATATTAAATGTATAAAAGCCCGCGTTTTTTTCTTTCAGTTCTTCCCTTAAAGCAAGAAGTTTCTGCATGCGGGATTCAGAACTGGGGTGTGTAACAAAGGCAGTCACAGTATTTATTTTTTGGTCACGTAAGGCACTGATAATTCCGTTATCAATAAAATCACAGGCACCGTAATCGTCTGCTGTTAAAATCAAGCTGCTCATAGTTTTTGCTTTAAAAAAATCGGGCCGCATTAAGCGGCCCGAAAATTATTTGAATTTGAGAAGTGGTTTACTGAACGATAACCTTAACGGTTTTATAATCGTTGTTCATCTTAAACACAATGTTGTAAATACCGCTTCCATATTCCCTCAAATCAATATTAACTGTATTATTGTTTTGTGGGATGTTTTTGATTAACTGACCAATTGCATTGTAAACAGTGATGTCGAATTTTTCTGCTACATGTGCTTTAATCATGAATAAACCATTATTTGGATTCGGAATCACATCAATGTTTCCGTTATTATCATAAGTAACTTCAGCAACTCCGGTACAAACAGCAACGCTAATTGTTGCTACAGAAGTATTACTGCAACCATTTGCCGGGTTTGTGTAAGTGTAAGCAGCAGTATAATTACCCGCGGCAGTCTGTGTTGTAAATGTTGAACCAACTACGCCCGGTCCTGAGAAAACACCTCCTGAAGGATTACCTGTCAGTGTTAACGGTACACCACCACTGGTTGTTGTACAAGCCGTATTGGAAGAAACAGATAAGGTAACTCCCGGTAATGCATTTACAGTAACCTGAGTTGTTTTAATATCGTTGCAACCTCCTGTTGTGCCGGTAATAGTATAAGTAGTAGTTGTAGTTGGAGAAACAGCTATGCTTGCTGTTGTTGCACCAGTGCTCCAAGAATAAGTTGTTGCACCGCTTGCTGTTAAATTAACCGGGCTTCCCGCACAAGTTGTTGCATTTGCCACAGCTACTGTAGGTGAAGGGCCAACAAAAACCTGAGTTGAATAACTTGCTGTACAGCCTGCAGCATTTGTTCCTGTAACAGTATAATTAGTTGTAACAGGAGGAGAAACGACAATTGCAGCTGTTGTTGCAGAGGTATTCCATGTATAAGTAAGTGCACCGCTTGCAGTTAAAGTAGCCGAACCACTGCCACTGCAAATTCCTGCAGAGTTCGAAGTAACAGCAGGTACAGCATTAACTGTGATGTTTACAGGCGATGAAGTATTTGTACAACCGTTTGTTCCTGTTCCAACACAAGAATAAGTTATGCTCGCGGTTGGTGTAAGCGCTATTGGATTTCCTGTTATTGCTCCGGGATTCCAGGTATAAGACACAGCACCGCTTCCAGATAAAGTAGAACTTTGTCCAGCACATAAAGTGGTACTTGATGCACTAGCATTTACAACCGGTAAGGCATTAACAGTAACTGTTGTTGTTCTTGAATTCAGACAAGTTCCGTTTGCCCCTGTAACGCTATAAACAGTTGTTGCAGTAGGTGAAACAGCGATTGATGTTGAAACAGGACCCGTGCTCCATGTATAAGTTGTAGCCCCTGTAGCTGTTAATGTAGTTGAACCGCCAATACAAATTGTAGCCGCATTAACAGCAACGGTTGGTGCAGGTGCAACAGTTATGGTTGCAGTTCTGATATCATTACAACCACTTGTTGTTCCTGTTACAGTATAAACTGTTGTGCCGGCAGGAGAAGGAGTAATACTTGTTGAAGTTGCTCCTGTGCTCCAGCTATAGGTGGAAGCACCACTTGCAGTTAAAGTTCCTGTGCCACCGGTACAAATTGTAGTACTTGCAACAGCAACAGTTGGTGTTGGATTAACGGTTACAGATACAGTTGCAAAATTATTACATCCTGCTGCTGAGGTTCCTGTTACAGTATAAGTTGTATTACCCGGAGGTGTTACACTGATTGTGTTAGTAGTCGGTCCTGTATTCCATGTATAAGTTGAGGCTCCGCTGCCTGTTAATAATACGCTTTGTCCAGAACAAATTGCCGAGGTTGCAGCAGTTGCGGTAACAACAGGTAATGAATTAACGGTAACAGATGCAGTTCTCGTATTCACACATCCTGAAGTTGTACCTGTAACTGTATATACAGTAAATACTGTTGGTGAAACTGCAACTGATGTTGTGGTTGCACCTGTGCTCCATGAATAAGTTGTAGCACCACTTGCTGTTAAATTAGCAGATGCGCCAATACAAATAGTTGCATTATTTACTGCAACAGTCGGAATAGGATTAGCAACTACTGTTGTTGTTCTTGTATTTGTACAACCTGCAGTTGTTCCTGTAACTGAATAAGTAGTAGTTACTGTAGGCGAAACAGAAATGGTAGAAGTTGTTGGTCCCGTATTCCAGCTGTATGTAGTAGCTCCGCCGGCCGTTAGTACAGTTGGAGAACCTGCACAAACCGTAGCGCTGTTTACAGTAACAGTTGGAGATGGATTAACTGTAACAGTTACCATGCCTGTATTACTGCATCCTGCCGCCGAAGTTCCTGTAACAGTATAAGAAGTATTTACTGTTGGAGTTACGCTGATCGTGTTTGTAGTTGGTCCCGTATTCCAGGTATAAGTTGAAGCACCGCTTCCGGTTAAAACAACACTTTGTCCGGCGCAAATAGCAGCGGAAGCAGAGGTTGCTGCAACGGTAGGCAATGGATTAACTGTTATTACCTGCGAGACAGGTGCGCTGGAACCAAAACCATTCGTAGAAATTAATGTGACAGTATATGTTCCTGCACTCGCGTAAGAGACTGTAGGATTCTTGACTGATGACACTGAAGGCGTTGCCCCGGTTAAAGTCCAGCTCCATGCAGTTGGTGTCATTGACGACATATCTGTAAATACAACATTTTGTCCCGCACAAGGATTCGCTGCTGCATAAGAGAACGATGCGGTAGGAGGTAAGCTGGATAAAGTACCTGTAATATTTATATTATCAATATACATCGCCTGTCCATAATGCCCTCGGTTCATAAACGAGAACATAACATTACCCATGCCGGAATACGCACTCAGGAAAATTGTATCGGTTCTCCATTGTGCAGCAGTTGGTGTAAATGTTTGCGCGGTTACATCCGGCGATGTGGCAAGCGTAGTCCCTCCCTTCAGATAAACTGAAGTATAGCTAACACCGCAATTTGTTGAAACTAAAACTTCAAGTGAATCGGAATAGGTGGCGTCGTACCTTGCATAAGCTACATCAAAAAACATTTTCAAATTCGTATAACCTGTGAAATTGTATTTCGGACTTCTGAATTCGTCCCGTGTATTTGAAACATCAAGGTTATAGTCATCAAACCATAATGACGCGGTACTTGATTTTCCAACGGTGTTGTGTTTTTGCCACAGCATGGTGTTGTTTCCTGCATCATAATTCTGCCAGCCAGTTGGCGGGAATGTAGCTCCCTGGAAACCTTCCACCATTGGAATAGTAGTAGGACTGGAAACCGTTATATACATTGTTTTAGTGGCAACACTGAAACCGTTGATGTTTGTAGCAGTTAACTGAACACTATAAGTTCCGGCTGTATTATAAACAACAGATGGATTTTGAACCGTTGAGGTAGCCGGGGCACCTCCCTGAAATACCCAAGCCCATGAAGTAGGGCCGAACGATGACTGGTCAGTAAAGTTAACAGTCATTGTAGGACAAATGAATTGTTTATCGGAAGTAAAATTGGCAATAGGTGCCATGGTTCCAGTATTATATAAATCCGCTTCCCAAACACTACGTCCGTAAGTTGCAGCTCTTAATTTTCCTAAAGGATAAAAAATAGATAAATCACTAATTGCAACATTTGGTAAACCGGTATTGTAGATGACCCAGTTTGCCATTGTAGAATCACGGTAGTAAACACCTGCATCCATCCCAACATATAAACCGTCTTGTGTTCCGTTCCAATAGATAGCACGGTTACAAGGAAGGTTTGGTAAACCTGTTGAGTAGTTCACCCAGGTTGAACCACCGTCAGTTGATTTGTAAATTTTATTTCCTGTTGAATAACCTGAGAATGTAACCCAAACACTATTAGGATCAACATCTTCAACAACAACAGAAGTTAAAGCTGCGCTTCCTACAGGGAGGGTACCTGTCATGGTTAGCCACGATGTTCCGCCATTTATTGTTTTGTAAACTGCACCACTCTTTATAACATAAATTATCTGCGTGTTGGAAGGTGCAACGGCAAATTCAACAATGGTTCCTGCTCCGGGTAAAGTTCCGATTTGAGCCCAGTTAGTTCCCTGATTAGTTGATTTAAACATTTGAACCCGTCCAGCA
>CAZRNW010000111.1:7775-9248 GCA_964601535.1 uncultured Flavobacteriaceae bacterium | reverse complement strand
GCCTCATTAGTTCGTCACCTTTGCTCTGTGAAAATTACTTCACAACTTAAATAATCAATCATGACGAATCTAACTGAATTAAAAGGAAATTGGGACGAAACCAAAGGTAAATTAAAACAAAAATACGCCATCCTCACCGATAACGATGTGTTACTAGTAGAAGGTAAACAGGATGAATTACTTGGGAGACTACAGATTAAACTGGGCCACACAAAAGAAGAAATTCATAAAATCATTTCAGAACTATAAACCATATTATTAATAGCAATAAAAAAATTAAATCATGAAAAAATCAATTTTAACCATCGCAGTCATTACAGCAGCATTATTATCAAGCTGCAGCAGTTCTTCTGAAAAAGTAGAAAATGCTGAAGATAAAGTAGTAAGTGCTAATATAGATTTAGCTGAAGCTAATGAGGCTTATTTAGAAGAAGTAGAAAAGTATCGTACAGAAACTAATGAGAAAATTGCAGAAAACGATAAAAACATTGCTGAGTTTAAGGCTCGCATTGAAAACGAAAAGAAAGAAGCAAGAGCTGACTACAAAAAGAAAATTGAAGAATTAGAACAAAAGAATTCTGACATTAAAAAGAAGTTAACTGATTATAAAGCAGACGGAAAAGCAGAGTGGGAAAAATTCAAAGCTGAATTTAATCACGATATGGAAGAATTGGGAAATGCTTTTACAGATTTAGGCAAAAACAACGTTAAGTAATTACTATTTTAAAACAAATATTATGAAAAAATTAATTTTAACCATAGCCGCTGTCACTTCACTAATAGCGAGCGCTAAAGCACAAGAAAATGAAACTGATTTCAGAGAAAAATTTACATTCGGTTTAAAGGCCGGATTAAATTACTCTAACGTTTACGATTCCCAAGGTGAAGAATTTACTGCTGACCCAAAATTTGGTTTAGCTGGCGGTATTTTTGTAGCGATTCCGATTGGAAAATACTTTGGCATTCAGCCCGAGGTTTTAATTTCACAAAAAGGGTTTAGTGCAACAGGAAGAATTCTTGGGAACACTTACAAATTCACAAGAACCACAACTTATTTGGATGTGCCTTTATTTTTCGCTCTAAAACCAAGTGAGTTCATTACAATTTTAGCGGGGCCTCAGTATTCGTATTTGTTAAAACAAAATGATGTGTTTGCAAATGCAACAACCAGCATCGATCAGGAAACTGAATTTGTTAATGATAATATACGTAAAAACACTTTTGGTCTGGCTGTTGGTGTTGATATTAATCTAAAACACATTGTTCTTGGTGCAAGAGCAGGTTGGGATGTCACAAATAACAATGGCGACGGAACTTCAACAACACCGCGTTACAAAAACGCTTGGTATCAGGCAACAATTGGTTACAGATTTTACAGCAATAACTAAGCAATATGGCTCATAAAGAAAATATAGGGGTTTGGATGGATCATTCAATAGCCCACTTGATGGAACTAACTAACGAAGGCATTGT
>CAZRNW010000111.1:3012-7765 GCA_964601535.1 uncultured Flavobacteriaceae bacterium | reverse complement strand
CATCAAGAATGTCAAGAACAGCCCGGGATACGGTATTCGGGCGGAGGCGAATGTTTCCGTCATCAATAACACGATTTATAATAATACCCACGGCGTATATCTTTCGAGCGGAGCGTCGAGCATTGTAAAAAACAATATCACTTCCGAATTCACTCACCAGGAAAAAGAACACAGCTTAAGCAAAAATGAAAACCTTGCTCATAATAAAGAACAACATCAGCAATCTAAATATTACAATAAAATAAAAGATGCTGTTAGAGATTATAAGCATGTGGTTTTGTTTGGACCAACAACAGCTAAAAACGAATTACATAATTTAATAAAAGCAGATCATCATTTTGAAAAAACTAAAGTTGATGTCGAACAAGCAGATAAAATGACTGACAATCAACAAAACGCTTTTGTAAAAAAGCATTTTCAATTAACATAAAGCAATTAACCATGAAAAAGCTATTTATAGTACAATGGGCAAAAACAAAACAAATTAAATACTAAAACTCAACAACAAACAAAATGAAAACACTAATCTTATCATCATTATTTTTCTTCTCAACAGCGGGAATAAATTTACAAGCGCAAGACAACGTAGTAATTACAGAAAAGCCGGCTTATGAAAAATACGGTAAAACATTGAACCTTGGAGCAGGAATAGGCTATTACGGATACATTGGTAACACTGTACCTGTCGGGACACTGAACTTTGAATTTGATGTTGCACGGCATTTTACATTAGCGCCATTTATTGGAATATATTCTTATCAACGCTCATACTATTGGGGTAATCCAAATAAAAACGATTCTTATCGCTATTACTCATACAGAGAAACAGCCATTCCAATCGGAATAAAAGGAACCTACTATTTCGATAAATTATTTCATGCGAATGCTAAATGGGATTTTTACGCATCAGGTTCAGCAGGTTTTGTGTTTAGAAGTGTAACCTGGGAAAATGGTTATTATGGAGACCAACACGTTTATAAAACTGCGAGCCCTTTATATCTTGATGCGCATATTGGTGCAGAGTATCATATGACACAAAAAGCAGGTATCTTTTTAGACCTGTCAACAGGTGTATCAACATTTGGTTTTGCATTTCATTTTTAGTAATGAGTATAAAATTAATACTAAAACTTATGAGGAAATTTTCAGAAGCAACCACGATCCAATCTCAAGAGGCAATATGTCCGGATAAAATACAAATAGCGCAAACAGATACGATAGTTGTCACTGAAAAGCAGGAATGTAATCCCGGCCGCACCGGGATGAACATTCAGCCTTACAGAACAGAATTCAGAAATATTTTTAAATAAATCATTAATACAATTATTATGGGAAATATACTTTATGGCCTTGCAGTAGTACTGGTTATTATTTGGGCAATCGGATTTTTAGGATACAACACAGGCGGCATCATACACATACTTTTGGTTATAGCCGTAATTGCTGTACTGCTTAGAGTTATCAGTGGAAGAAAAGCATTATAAATTTTCAACTTCTTTAAGTATTCTTTTTTTACTTGTAATGACATTTTCATTGAAAAGTCAGACGAATGATTCTGTAATCAAAAAAAGAAGCTTAAGCGTAAAAACCATTTGGGATATACCGCATAAAACGTTTAATGAAAAGTGGATGTGGATTCACAGAAGTGTTGCCTTTAATATTGTAAAGGAAAGACCTGTTAAACACGACACGCTTTATATTAG
Source organism: uncultured Flavobacteriaceae bacterium (assembly GCA_964601535.1). Lineage (GTDB taxonomy): Bacteria > Bacteroidota > Bacteroidia > B-17B0 > Aurantibacillaceae > JAHEYG01. Next base: position 6,062 of record CAZRNW010000111.1, on the reverse strand, counting down.
AGCGTACAATAAACGATTGGTTATTACAATTCCCGTCTCAACCCGATTCTTAAAATTCACACTTGCAGATTTAGAAAGCGGGAATAAATTAAATTTTACACCAAATTCAGAATATAATTTGGGAATCAGCATAAGCTCCAGATGGGCCAGCTTTATCGTTAGCTCCCGGGTTAAAATATTTGGCGGCGATGAAGGCACACGTGGTAAAACAAACTTCAGGGATTATCAGTTAAATCTTTACGGCCGAAAACTTACAACTGATATGTTTGTTCAGTACTACAATGGTTTTTATATCCGAAATTCAAAAGACTATACTTCCTATATTAACGAAAAGCCTTACGAAATCCGTGAAGACGTTTACGCTATTCACATAGGCGTTAGTTCATATTACATTTTAAACAACAAACGATTCTCGTATAGAAACTCTTTTGCTTTTACTGAACAACAGAAAAAAAGTGCAGGCTCTCTTTTATTAGGGGTTTACTACTCCTACTTTTCGGCAACCGGAAATCCATCTTTAGTTTCGCCCTCATTTCGCTCGAGCTTTGATACACTGTCCTTAATACAAAGCGGACAAACGCATAACTTTGGCATTAACCTTGGTTATATTTATACATTAGTGTTTTTGAAAAAGTGTTACGCTACAGCTTCGTTCGTTCAAGGCGTAGGCGGGCAACATATTTCTTTTCTAAGAGATGATAAATCACATTTTAATCAACTAATAGGAGGTGCCGGAAAATTACACTTGCGCTTTGGCTTAGGATACGATCACGGAAGGTATTTTGTAGGTGTAATGGGCATGACTGACTATTTTTTGCCCATAAAAAAATCAACAACAAGGTTTGATTATAGCTACGGAAAATTTATGATCTACACCGGTTACCGCTTCTCGGTACTTAAAGCAGAGCGGAAACTACTTCGCCGCCTTAAACTTATTGAGTATTAGCTCATGTGGGAATAATGTAACATTCCTCTGATTTTATGTAACAGATATGGCCCAAGCAAAGACAACCTTTGTAATGATTCATTTATCCAATACCAAAAACTACAATTATGAATACTCAAGGATTAAATCTGTTTATTGTTGATGACAATGCATTAATGCTAACAGGACTGAAAAATTATCTCACCACCAGATTTGGTAAGGACCTTAATATAACAACTTTTCTTACCGGTGAAGGCGCCTTAAAAAAGATAGACGCCAACACTAATATTGTCATTCTGGATTATTATTTGGAAAATGAAAACGGGAATGAGATTCTTAAATCTATAAAAGAAATTAATCCCAAAACCGAAGTGATTATGCTTTCGGGCAATGAAGATATGGGAGTTGCAATTGATTCGTTTAGAAAAGGTGCAACAGACTATGTAGTAAAAGGCGATAAGGCCTGGAAGAAAATTTCCAATCTTATACTAAACATAATTACTTATCCTGTTAGGATTTTGGTTAAAGAGTTTAAGGTAACAAAATTTGTAGCCATATTTCTTCTGACTTTTGTTGTTATGGGAATTGCCGTAGCCGTTACAATGAAGTACATGGACTGGAATACATTACCAAAGTAAAATTATAAATCAATTAAAAATAAAAAAATGGAAAATTCAAACAACACCGGAAAAATGATTGGCGCACTATTAGTTGGTGCTGCTATTGGCGGGGTATTAGGCATTCTTTTTGCTCCCGATAAAGGAAGCGTAACCCGTAAGAAAATTGCAGGTCAAACAACTGATTTAGCTGAGTCGTTAAAAGAAAAATTTGATACCCTTATGGAAGAAGCCAAAAAAGAAATTGAAATGGCAAAAGAAAAAGCGGGTGAATTTGCTAATCATGTTAAGAGTTAGTCATAATTTTAATTATAAAAAATGGAAAATCAAGCATCATTAGTGGAGGTACTGTTTGAAAGAACAAGTCAATACACTAAAAAGAGTATCGAATTATACAAATTAAAAACCATTAGCAAATCGGCCGATGTAATTTCGAGTTTAGCCGTTCGCTTTGCACTTACCGCTATCGCTGTTATCTTTTTTCTAATTACAAATATTGGAATAGCATTATGGGTTGGGGAACAATTAGGACGCGGTTACTACGGATTTTTTTGTGTTGCAGGTTTTTATGCATTTATCGGATTGATAATTTATGTCTTCCGTAATAAGTGGATTAAAGAACCTTTGCGGGATACAATCGTTTTTCAAGCTTTAAACTAAATGCCGATGAAAAAATCTGATTACCGTATGGCATTTGAGCAATCGATTCTTATAAAAGAAACTGAGCTTGAAGCCGAGGCGAAATTACTTAAAGTTCATTTTTTGGATGCTTATGAAAGTTTAAAACCCATTAATTTACTTAAAACCACTTTTAAACAAGCGGTTTCTTCTCCCGGCATACACGAAAACATTGTTAATAGTGCTATAGGCCTGGTCACAGGATTTGTTACAAAAAAAATAATTGTCGGAAATACGGCTAATCCCTTCACTATTATTATAGGCAAAATTATTGAGCTTATAGTTGCTAATAAGGTCGTGAAAAATGCTGACGAAATTAAAGCTATAGGAAGTGTTCTTGCAAAAAAATTATTCTCTAAAAATGGAAATCCCTCGGAGTAATAATGAAGCCTTCCGAAATTAAATTTCCAAAATTTGCTAAACCGGCACTTGTTCTTTTGAGCATAAGCATTATTACTTTAATTCTTTATCTAGGGCGAACTATTTTAATTCCTATTTTGCTTTCCTTGCTTTTTGCAATTCTTTTAAGGCCTTTGGTTGCTTTCCTTAATATTAAATTTAAATTCCCGATTGTCGTAGCCGCTTTAACCTCCGTTTTCGTGTTTGTTATTTTCGTAGCTGCTATTATACTTTTTATCTCGTGGCAAATTTCAGATATAACTGATGATTGGGTTAAAATAAAACACAACCTCGCCATTCATTATCATCATGCGCAGCATTGGATAAAACAACGCTTTCATTTAAGTTACCGCACACAGCAAAATTATGTAGAGCAGGTTACACAAAACACTTTAAAAGGCAATAACGAATTAATGGGGGAAACACTAGGC
>CAZRNW010000111.1:0-2996 GCA_964601535.1 uncultured Flavobacteriaceae bacterium | reverse complement strand
TCCATTCTAATTCCCATATACACCTTCCTCATTCTTCTGTACAAAAATCTTTTTATCCGTTTCCTGCATAAAGTGGTGAAACCGGATGATGAAAAAACACTGAATGAAATTTTAAGTCAAATCAAAACAGTTGTGCAGAGCTATATTATTGGCTTATTAATAGAAATGCTCATTGTTGGGGCATTAACAACAGCCGGACTTATGTTTCTTGGTGTGGAGTATGCAATTTTTATTGGTGTATTAACCGCCATTTTAAATCTTATTCCGTATATAGGTATTTTACTGGCCAGTATCGTTTCCGTTCTTGCAGCTCTCGTTAATTCGGGTGATGTTTTTGTGATATTGGGCGTAATAGCACTTAGTGTTGTGGTTCAGTTTATCGATAATAATATTCTTGTACCGAAAATAGTTGGAAACAAAGTACGCATTAATGCACTTGTGTCAATGGTTGGTGTTATTATTGGCGGTGCCATTGCCGGAGTTGCAGGAATGTTTTTGGCGATACCTATTATCGCCATTTTAAAAGTTATTTTCGATCGCGTAGAAGCTTTAGCGCCATGGGGATTTTTAATGGGCGACGATTTGGCAAAAATCTATTCCTGGCGCAAATTAAAACTACCGGATTTAAATCCATAAAATTCAGGATTTCCAGCCTCTTATAAAGGCCGTAATTACCGGCAAGGCTGTTAACAGAATCAATGCCCCGAAAATATATCCCAGATAATTTTCTATTTGCGGAAATTCGTTTCCTAAATAAAAAGCGATACTTCCAATACTTCCTATCCAGGCTACGGCTCCTATAATATTATATAACATAAACTTCCCGAAATCTACTTTTATTACGCCTGCGAAAATTGGTGCAAAAGTTCTGATGATGGGAATAAACCTGCCGAGTATCAACGTCTTTCCGCCGTGCTTTTCGTAATAAGCTTTTGTTACTTCAAGATGTTTCTTTCTGAAGAAAAAACTATCCTTGCGCTTAAATAATTTCTCTCCCGCTTTCTTTCCGAACCAAAAGCCAAAAATATTTCCTGTAATAGCGGCCATCATCATGCTGATTAAAAGAACAGGTAATGAAACATTCATTAATTCAGGCTTCATCGCACAAAGCAATCCCGCAATAAAAACCAAATTGTCGCCAGGTAAAAAAAAACCGACAAACAAACCGGTTTCAGCAAAAATTACAAATAACAATAGCGCGAGACCGCCGTATTTAATAATACTTTCAGGATCGGTTAATTGTTTTAAAAAATCGAACATTATTTAAGGAGTTGTGCCAAAAGCATTTCCGGATTATACTTTGCATCGCAATTCAGGTTTTTGAATTTCGAACCGTTCATGCTTCCGCTTTTAGTGAAACAATACAAATCAAATTCTGTTAAGCTGGTACAGGTTTGTTTATTGTTTTTGGTGAAATATTTTGTTGATGTTTTATAATTATCAATAAAGGCTTTGTATTTTTTTGCAGATAATTTTTTTTCCACTAAGCCGGTATCCGTTTTCATAATTAATTTCCTGTCGCCCGATTTTTGTTTGATCATTTTTACTTCCAAAACATAAGCATGAAAACATCCTGAATTATCCGCGACAAAATGAACAGTATCGGCCTTGCTTATTAGTGTAATTAGCTTATCCGTTGAAATGGTTTGCGAAAAAAAAGAGAAGCTTGCAAATAAAAAAGTTATCGCTAATTTATACTTCATGTATTCCGTTATTAGGAATTAACAAGCAGTGAACTTTTTTTATCGATGCTCGACTGAATGTCTTCGAGCCTTCCTTTTGGAATTGAATTGATGAGTTTTTGTGTGTACTCCGTTTTCGGATGGTTGTAAATTTCATCGGCATCACCTATTTCTTCTATCTTTCCTCTGTTCATTACCACCATGCGGTCGCTCATGAATTTTACAACACTTAAATCATGAGAAATAAAAATGTAGGTAAACTTAAATTCCTGTTTTAATTCATTTAATAAATTCAAGACCTGTGCCTGCACACTCACATCGAGCGCACTTACACTTTCATCACAAATTAAAAACTGCGGATTTACTGCTAAAGCCCGTGCAATACAAACACGTTGTCTTTGCCCTCCGCTGAATTCATGCGGATAACGCCCGAAATGTTTTTCTTCAAGGCCTACTTTTTTCAATAAATCGTAAACTTTCTCTTTCCGTTCTTTCGCACTACCTAAAATATTATGAAAGGTCATTGGCTCTTTAATTGCTTCTCCAATAGTAATGCGCGGGTTCAAAGAAGAATAAGGGTCCTGAAAAATAATTTGCATGTTACGGCGTAAAGGCCTGAACGAATCCTCTGAGATACTTAATATTTCCTGATTCTTAAAAAATATTTTTCCGCCCTCTGCGTCAACTAGTTTTAAAATGGTTCGGCCTAAAGTAGTTTTACCGCAACCGCTCTCTCCTACTAAACCCAATGTTTCTCCTTCATAAACATCAAAAGTTACATCGTCCACAGCTTTGGTGTAAGATTTCACTCTTCCGAAAAAACTTTTCTCCGCCGGAAACCAGGTCTTTACATTTTGTAGTTCAAGAATTTTATTTCCGCTGTATAATTCTTTATGCTCTTTTTCGCGCTCTTCCTTACTTATGCTTACGCTTCCTATTGCTTCTGAAACAGTTTTCGGAATTTCGACAATATCCCCTGCCTCATTCTGCTTCATAAAATCACTCACAACAGGTAAGCGTCTTAAGCGTTTATCTAAAGGAGGGCGACAAGCCAATAAACTTTTTGTATACGGATGCTTCGGGTTTTTGAAAATTTCAAGTACAGGTCCCTGTTCAACAATTTTTCCTTTGTACATCACCACTACTTTATCAGCTAGTTCGGCAATAACACCCAAATCGTGGGTGATAAATAATATACCCATATTGTGTGCGCGCTGCAATTTCAGCATCACATCTAAAATTGTTTTTTGTACTGTAACATCAAGTGCGGTAGTTGGTTCATCGGCAATTAAAACACCGGGATTACAGCTAATC
>CAZRNW010000110.1:0-9264 GCA_964601535.1 uncultured Flavobacteriaceae bacterium | reverse complement strand
ATTTAAACGCGGTACTACTTTGTTGTTTACGGCAACGGCAATTCCTTTTTTGTCAGACAAATTTTGTGATTGCAACAAAGCAGTTAAGCTTGAAGCATTTTCCAGACTTATTTTGTTATGATTTAAAATAACCTCCATTTATTTGTGTGACATCAGGAGGTAACCGTAAAGACGGATTCCGCTTTTTCCTTCGGCAGCATTATCTGCATCAGGTGTGAGGGTATTTTCTCAGCCTTATTGGGCACCCCTAAAGTCAGAGTAAAGGTAGAGAATATAGCTTCATATTCAAGTTAAATTTCGTCAGTTAGGCATTTTTTATCAACCAAAATAGGTTTTTTGAACATGTAATTGTATCCAATAAAACCGTATCTTTGCTTTTTACAATTTTATGGAATTGAATGTCCTGACAGCTATTTCTCCGGTTGACGGCAGGTACCGAAAAACGACTGAAGAACTTTCGGCTTATTTCTCTGAATATGGCTTAATAAAATACCGCGTTTTAATCGAGGTGGAATATTTCATTGCGCTCAGCGATTATAATCTGCCACAGCTAAAACCACTCGATGCAAAGCAAAAAGATAGTTTAAGAAAAGTTGTAACTGATTTTTCTCTTGCTGATGCGCAAAAAATAAAAGAGACTGAAAAAACCACCAACCACGATGTAAAGGCTGTCGAATATTTTGTGAAAGAAAAATTGCAGGCTTTAGGCTTGGAAAAGCAATTAGAGTTTGTTCATTTTGGATTGACTTCTCAAGACATAAACAATACAGCTGTTCCTTTATCTTTGAAAGATGCAACAAATAAAATTGTTATTAAACAATTAGAAGCTGTTATTGAAAAACTAAAAGCGCAAAGTAAAGCCTGGGAAAATGTAAGTTTATTGGCGCGAACGCATGGTCAGCCTGCATCGCCAACCCGTTTAGGAAAAGAAATTTATGTTTTTGTTGAACGTTTGGAAAAGCAATTGCAGCAATTAAAAGCGGTACCTTATTCTGCTAAGTTCGGCGGCGCTACCGGTAATTTTAATGCACATACGGTTGCTTATCCGAAATACGATTGGATTAAATTCGGAAATGATTTTGTAGATAATAAATTAGGTTTATCCCGTTCACAATTCACCACCCAAATTGAACATTACGATAATTTAGCTGCTTATTGCGATGCTTGTAAACGTGTTAACACCATTTTAATTGATTTGTGCCGAGATATCTGGTCGTACATAAGTGCCGAATATTTCAAACAAAAATTAAAAGCCGGCGAAATAGGTTCATCCGCCATGCCGCATAAAGTAAATCCGATTGATTTTGAAAACGCAGAAGGGAATTTAGGAATGGAAAATGCAACACTTGAACATTTAGCAGCCAAACTTCCTGTTTCAAGATTGCAGCGTGATTTAACCGACAGTACAGTTCTTAGAAATATTGGCGTTCCTTTGTCTCACATGCTCATTTCGTTCAAGAGTATTTTGAAAGGTTTAGATAAATTGATTTTAAATGAGACTGCAATTAATACCGACCTTGAAGATAATTGGGCCGTGGTTGCAGAAGCAATACAAACTATTTTGCGCAGGGAAGGTTATCCCAAGCCTTACGAGGCTTTAAAAGATTTAACACGCACCAATTCACGTGTTACAAAAGATTCAATGCATGCATTTATTGATACTTTAAATGTAAGTGCCGAAATAAAAACGGAATTAAAGAAAATTACACCTCAGAATTATTTTGGTGTTAATCCTAAGATCTAATGACAGAAAAAATCTGGATATATATTTTAAGTAAAAAGTTGGATGAAGCTCAGCAAAAACAATTTTTAAAAAATTGTGCTGATTTCACCGGTTCATGGACAGCGCACGATCAACCTTTGGCAGCAGGATTTGAATTACACAAAGGCCGTATATTAATTATGAAGGTAGATGAAAGCGCCTATAATGCCAGCGGTTGCAGCATTGATAAATTGCAGCGTTTTATTCAACTGCAGGAAAAAGAGTGGGGCTTTGAATTACTGAACCGCTTTTTAGTGGCTTTAGACATGAATGCTGATTTAATGGTGGTTCATGCCTCAAAAATTAAAGAATTACTTACCGCCAATACGATCAACGAAAACACCCTTGTTTACGACACCACTATATCTTCATCCGTTCAGATGAAAGAGTGGAAAAAACCGCTAAAAAACACCTGGTTAAGTAAATATTTAGAGGGGATTAAGGGTTAAAAAATATTTTTTGGTTTCATAAATTATTCCTATACTTGTACTACGTAATCTGAGAACCTCATTATCTTGTGGTTCGGCAATCAGAAAAACACTTACTAATTACAAAACATCTAAATAATTAATCTCTTGATTTTATCAGTCAAACTAAACGTTTGCTAAACCTCCCTAGCTTTTATTATAAAAAATATTCATTGAAATTAAAAAACCACTATGGCTAAATTAACCGGCAAAAAAGACGGACCGGAACGTGAAAAACGTCCCCGCAAAATTGTTAAGCTCGATCCGATTATTGAAGATACCGTTCAGCCGGTAGCTGATGCAGAAGAAGTGCTTCAGGTTGAAGAAGTGAAACCTGTTGTTGAAGAAACCGTTGTTACCAATGAAGAGAACAATCAGACTTCTAATGAAAACAGAGGCGGAAACGGTAATGAGAATACCGGCATGAGCGAACAAAACGAAAACACGGAGTTTAAAAAACCTGAAAAGGTTTATTATAATTTCGATGGTATCGTCTCAGCGGAAGGTGTACTTGAAATTATGCCTGATGGTTATGGATTCATGCGCAGTTCAGATTATAATTACCTGAACTCGCCCGATGATGTTTATGTTTCCCAATCCCAAATAAAATTATTTGGTTTAAAAACGGGTGATGTGGTGCGCGGCGGTATCCGTCCACCTAAAGAAGGTGAAAAATATTTCCCGTTAATTAAAGTTGACAATATCAACGGACGCGAACCTGCATTTGTGCGTGACCGCGTTGTGTTTGATTATTTAACGCCTTTATTCCCGAACGAAAAAATTAAATTAACCGGCCATCCGCAGGAAACCATGAGTACACGTATCATGGATATGTTTGCGCCTATTGGTAAAGGTCAGCGCGGATTAATAGTTGCGCAACCGAAGACCGGTAAAACCGTTTTATTAAAAGAAATTGCGAATGCCATTGCATTTAATCATCCGGAAGTTTATCTGATGATTTTATTGATCGATGAGCGTCCGGAAGAGGTAACAGATATGGCCCGCAGTGTAAAAGCAGAAGTTGTATCCTCAACTTTTGATGAACCTGCCGATAAGCACGTAAAAATTGCCAATATAGTTTTAGAAAAAGCAAAACGCTTAGTAGAGTGCGGACATGATGTAGTTATTTTATTAGACAGTATCACACGTTTAGCCCGTGCTTATAATACTGTTTCTCCTGCCTCAGGTAAAGTATTAACGGGTGGTGTGGATGCAAACGCATTACATAAACCAAAACGTTTTTTTGGTGCAGCACGTAAAATTGAGACTGGCGGCTCATTAACTATTATCGCTACGGCTTTAACTGAAACCGGTTCTAAAATGGACGAGGTAATTTTCGAAGAATTTAAAGGAACAGGTAATATGGAATTGCAATTAGACAGAAAACTATCTAACCGCCGTATTTATCCTGCTATCGATTTATTGGCTTCATCAACACGCCGCGATGATTTATTGATCGAGAAAGAAATGCTCAGCCGTTTATGGGTGCTGCGTAAACATTTGGGCGACATGACTCCCCAAGAAGCCATGGAATTTTTACAGGATCGTCTCCGCCGTACGCAAAGCAATGAGGAATTCTTAATCAGTATGAACGGATAGAGATTTGGGAGTTTAGAGTTCGGAGTTGAGAGTGAAAACATCAAATTCCGAATAAAATTCTCCGAACTCCGAACTAAAAACTCTGAACTAATCAATGAATAAACGTGCAGTCATTTTAGGAATCATTTACAGTGTTTGTGTTATCATTTACAAACTTGTGATTGTTCTTTCCGGTCAGCAACTGACTACCTTCGGTTTTTATTATTCCCACATTATTTCGGTATTCATGATAATTCCTTTCATGATTATGGCGATTAAATACGTTCGTGATATGGAGCGCGGAGGAATAATAGGTGGAAGGGATGCTTTAAAAGTTGGACTTACTGTTTTTGGAATTTCTGTTGTGATATTAAGTTGTTACAATGCTATTGAATTTGTTTGGAAACTTGAAGATCTGTCGAAGGAATATTATAACGGTCCAGAATACAATGCCTTCTTAGAACGCCAGGCAAAATTGAACCCGGATAAATTAAATCCAGGCATGTTCCAAGGCATCATTGATGATAACATTGCCGCATTGTCGCCTTTGAAAGCGGTTACTGCTAAATTATTTTCTTTCTTTCTGATAAGTTTCAGCTCTGCATTTATTATAGCAGTGTTTATGAAGAAAAAGTAATCTTATTTATTAAGAACAATTTTTTCACTGAATCTTTTCTCACCATTAATAAGATTGACAATATAAATTCCCGCCGGCATTTCGTTTAAGCTTACCGGTATCTGGTATTTTCCTGCATGTTGTGAAGGTTGATTTACGATGGATTTTATGTGAGCCCCCTTAATGTCGTAAATGTCAATTCTTATATCTGCACGTTTTGTTACATCGTATTTTATAGTGAAATCACCTGTGGTTGGATTTGGGTAAACCGACAAATCTGTGGTTTTTGAAATAACATTGTCGCTGATTTGAAGGGCTTTATTTTCCTTACTCAAACTATCTGTAGAAGTAGTATCCGCCTGCACAACTTCAACAGCAATTATTCCCATGGTTCGGTAAATTGTTTCAGTTGTTACTGTTGGTATTAAACTGTCTTTTACCTGATAAATTGTATCTTGAATAGCATCCTGAATTTCATAACCAACACCACCGTTTACAAATGATTCGGTTCTGCAAACAATTTCTCCTTCAACAGTATTTACCTCAGTTAAACTATCAACAATCTCATAATTCAGCATAGGCGCACCCATGGTTACCATTTCCTGAGGCATGGCAATATCACCAACCACTTCTACATTTTGATCTTTTTCGTTAGTGCAACTGAATAAAATACTTCCGAAAACCAAAAACAATGCAATCACAAAGGCTTTTGTCGTGCTGATGTTTTTGGGCAGGTCAGCAAAATTGAGACTGTAATTAAGCGGACGATTCAATTGGCTTTCTTTAAAATGTCCGCATACTTTAGTTCCGCTGTTTTCATTGAGGTAATTTTTAATTTCGTAATCTGTTTTATTGCTGAAATCAACAACAGTTTTACTGCATGAATTGCAAAAGCGACCCTTTTCTTCGGGTAACATTTTGTTCCAGTCCTCGTGGCATGGTTCCGGCACCCTAACGGTATAGTTATTTTCTTTCATGGCTATGATTTTATATTTAGACGCGTTTATGTTAATTATTCCATAAACATTTTATATAAAACGCAGAGTTATAAGGCAGATTGCCTTAAATCAGCAAGACTTTATAAGTGAGGGATTCTGTACAATAAGTGGCAGGAATTCAAGTACTTTTTGAAAAAAAGAATTCCATTTTATGCACTCTCAGCAAATTTTTTGAAAGCGGTGAGGTATTTTAACGATTGTTTCTTAAATGCCCCTTTCATTAAAGGCGCAATATATTTTACAAAACCCGTGAATTGAAATTCACTTTCGCTAATGTATTTTGTTTTGGTAGGAGAGAGTTCGACAAATTTATTTCTTACAGTGTTTAAGCCTCCTTTACCTGCCATTTCATAAGTTCCCGTAAATTCTTCAGGTAGATTGCGGACAGTAACCGTTTCAATTAATTCCATTTCCCGTCCCTTATGCAAGAATTTAAGTTTTGATTTTGCTCCGGGTTTTCCCGGTGTTCCACTAATGTGCTCAAAACTTTGGAGACCTTCCATCCATTTTCCCATGTTATCAGGATTATCAAATAACTCAATAACTTTTTTTAATGGCTTATCAATTTCTATTTCGTTGGTGTATTTCATGATCGTTTTATTTAATAGTATTTAATAAAAAAGGCCATCCTTGCGGACAGCCTTTACTAATTAATTAAAAGTATTAATCGATAACCATCTTAATGGTTTTGTAATTGCCATTCACATTCACAACAATATTGTAAATACCGGTAGCAAAACCAATCATATCAATTTGATTATTACCTTTTAATCCCTGATTTTGTTTTACTACTTGTCCGATATTGTTGTAGACTGTTACATCAAAACTTTCTTCAAAATTTGCCTGAATAGTAAACATACCGTTATTCGGATTAGGATAAACGCTCAATTGTCCGTCTAACACATTAATTCCACTTACACCTGTACAAACACTAACTATGATACTTGTATTAACTGAATTAGCACAGCCTGTAGTTGCATTTGTATAAGAATAAGTTGCTGTATAAGTACCGGCAGCAGTTTGTGTTGTAAATGTGGAACCAACAACACCCGGACCGGAATAAACACCACCCGCAGGAGAACCTGTTAATGTTAAGTTAACGCCACCTGATGCTGAAGTACAAGCAGTACCTGATGAACTCGCTAAAGTTAAACTTGGTAATGCATTTACATTAACAGTTGCGGTTTTAATATTAGTACAGCTTCCTGTAGTTCCTGTAACCGTATAAATTGTAAGAGCGGTAGGTGTAACAGCAATTGATGCTGATGTTGCACCCGTGCTCCAGCTATATGTAGTAGCACCGGTAGCCGATAGGTTAGCAGGTGTTCCTGCACATATGGTAGCAGAGTTAACGGTTACCGTTGGATTTGGAGCAACAATAACTGATGTTGTTCTTGTATTTGTACAACCTGAAGTTGTTCCTACTACAGTATAATTTGTTGTAATTGTTGGGGTAGGGTTAATGCTTGTTGCAGTTGAACCTGTATTCCAGCTATAAGTTGAAGCGCCGCTAGCAGTTAATGTCGCAGTTCCGCCCGGACAAATTGTTGAGCTGTTAACTGCTACTGTAGGGTTAGCAACAATTGTTACTACTTTAGTTGTGTTTCCTGAACATGCGCCCGTTGCTCCAACTAATGAATATGTGGTTGTACCTGCTGGAGTCACAACAACTGTTCCGCCTGTTAATGCTCCGGGATTCCATGTATAAGATGTAGCACCGCTCGCAGTTAAAGTTGCTGATGAACCGGCACAAGCACTTGATGTGCCTGCAGCCGCAACCGTTGGTGTACCAATTACAGTGAATGTTTTAGTGATAGCATTACTTCCTGCACCATTTGTTGCAGTTAATGTAACATTATAAACACCTCCCGTAGCATAGGTAACTGTAGGATTTTGTAAAGTTGAAGTTGTAATAGATGCACCCGGCATATTCCACGACCAGGAAGTCGGTGAATTTGTTGATGTATCCGTAAAGGTCATGGTAGCACCACTGCAAATTGAAGCAGGATAATTATAATTGGCTGCAGGCGCTGCTGCTGTTGAATAAGTAATATTTACATTATCAATATATAAACCGTTTCCGTAATGACCGTGATTAACAAACGAAAGCAATACGTTGCTTTGACCTGCGACTTGTGGTGTAATTACAACGCTTTCTGTACGCCATTGTGTATTCGTTGGCACAAATAGAGCAGCCGTATAATCCGGCGCTGTGGATAATGCGGTTCCGCCTTTCATATAAACATTGGTCCATGTTTGTCCGCAATTTGTAGATACTGCAACCTCAAGTGTGTCTGAGTAAGTAGCATCGTAACGTGCGAAAGCCACATCAAAAGTAACAGTTGCGTTTGATACTGAACTCATGTTTAATTTCGGGAATTGGAATCCGTCACGAACACCGGCCGCATCATTATAATAATTGTCAAATAACAAAGAAGCAGAGCTCAATCCCCATCCTCCAACTGTACTTGAACGCACGAAATGAATTGAATCTAAGAACTTATTGTCATCAACCCAATTTGCAGGAGGCCAGGGCGCTCCCTGAAAACCTTCAACCAATGGTAATGACCCCGGATTTGTAATGGTAATATAACCGATTTTTGTCACCGTATTATTACCATAAAGGTTTGTTGCAGTTAAAGCAACCGAATATGTTCCTGCCGCAGTCCAGCTCACCGTTGGGTTTGCTAAAGTTGATGTTGCGGGACTTCCTCCCTGGAACGTCCAGCTCCAGGATGTAGGGTATAGAGTTGTTAAATCAGTAAACTTAATTGGATTGTTCGGACAGGTAACTTGTTTATCAGAAGTAAAATCAGCAGTTGGACCGCTGCCTGCGGTAACGGAAGCACAAAGCATAGCCTGATAAGCTTCAATACGTCCGGTGCCTAAGCGTTGTGGTGTAGCATAAGCACTATTAGCTGCAATTGTATAAATATTTGCTGCAGTTGTTGAAATACAATTTAAAACCTGTGTTGGTGTTAAGTAAGGGTTTTTTGAAAGCATTAAACCTGCGAGACCTGCTACAATTGGACAAGCCATTGATGTTCCCTGCATATTTGTATAGCCTGTATTTGGAACAGTACTGTAAATTGATTCTCCGGGTGAACTAATATCAACCCAGGTACCAAAACACGAGAATCCTGATTTCACATTACCTGTTCCGGTTGACGCAACGGCATAAGCATTGGTATAAGCCGCAGGATAATGCAACACTGAGTTATTATCGTTACCGGCAGATACAATAACAGCACAACCTCTGTTATAAGCGTATGTAATTACTGATTGATCAGAAGCTGCAGAAACGGTTCCGCCCCATGAGCAGGAAATAACTCTTGCTTTAGTTCTTACTGCGTACACAATTCCGCCATAACCATTAGTAACAGCGTTTGAGCCCGCTATGTTAGCAGTTGCTTTTACAGGCAGAATTTTTAAATTAAACCCAATTGCAGAAATACCAACAGTATTATCTGTACGTGCCGCAACTAAACCTGAAGTGTGTGTGCCGTGATTCCATGTTGTGTTTAAAGGTAACACGCTATTGTCATTCTCACCTACATCGTAACCATTTACATCATCAACATAACCATTTCCATCATCATCAATAGCGTTACCCGGAATTTCACCGGCATTCGTATAAATATTTGCAGATAAATCAGGGTGTGTACGCATAATAGCATTATCAACAACTGCAACTACAATAGTCGATGTTCCGTTCTGAACGTTCCAGGCATTGGTTGCATTAATGGTGTTTAAAAACCATTGATTAGCACTTAAGGTTGGGCCCGATGGGTCGTTAGTGGTATAAGTAGTTGTACAAAGAGGTACTTTTTCTGCATATTCAAC
>CAZRNW010000109.1:0-9273 GCA_964601535.1 uncultured Flavobacteriaceae bacterium | reverse complement strand
GTGCGCATATTCATTATATCACAACAAATAAAAAAGGCCACAAGTTTCTGCTTGCGGCCTTCGGTCCTTACAGGATTGCTCCAGTCAGGGTTTCAATTATGGCAAGCTTACTGCGCCGGTACCTTCATCTTGTGCCCCAGATTCATCACTTGCACGGATACCCATGTAGTTAATGCTGACACGAGAAGTGGCCTTCGCATTGTAGTTTGTATTATCAGTAGTCGGTACGCATCCAAGGATCGTTTCCATAGTTTCACCGGTTTGACGATCAACGATAGTCATAGTGAAAGGTTGAAATCCAAGAAGATCTTGAATCTTAGGAACCTTAGGAAGAACGTGTTTACCTTGGCCAACAACTCGGAATCCACTGCAAGAAACGTTAACAGCTTCTTTTGAAGTTATTGCGATTTCATCTGGTGAATAACGACCAAGTAAATGGATCGCTTCAACGCCAGTGCTGTTTGATACTGAGCAGGATTCAAAAATCCCTACCAGTACATTGTCGATGTATACTTTGGCTCTTGCGCCTGTAACAACTTTAGACATATTATATTCTCCTATCCTTTAGATTACGCCGCAGATTGAACTTGTGAGAAGCTCAAGTTGATTGGGATGAAGTAGATCGCAGTTGCGAGTTTGATCTCAACAGTAACGTCCATTTCTGGTCCAGAAATCTGGATTTTATCGTTTTTGTAACCAAGAGGTGCGTCATCGCTTGCAGCGATAAGTTTAATTTTTTTGTATCCATCCATTTTTTGTGCCAAGAACGATTTAGCAGTTGCGGCATCGACATCAGCAAGAGATTTACCAACAAATGCTTTTTGGAAAGCGTCAGCAAGGTCAAGAGCTAGAATGTCCGAGCAGTAAGTAGCTTGGATCGAGTTGTACACGAAATTTGTGTCGAATCCGTAAGTTGTTTGGTCAGAAACCCAACGGTTTCCTGCAGTATCCTGAGTAAGGATCAGTAGACCGGCATCAAGTGCGTCTTCAACATCGCCAGGTGAACCAGAGTCAAATCCAGATGGATCTTGGAAACTGATAACGTTTGCGAATTTGTTAGTGATAGACTTGTAGAATCCACCAGCTTGCATTCCAGCGGCTACGCAAGCTGCGTACCATGGCAAGAATTCTTGGATATTACCAGCAGAATCAACTTGCGATACCTTTTGGATACACAAAGAACAACGGTAGTTAGCCAATCCTTGAGCAACTGCTTTAGCATCAGTATAGCTATCATTCCAATAAGAAAGGATACAGATACGATTCTTTTTCAATTTAGGTGTGCTGTACTGAATACAGTGAGACTTAGTCGCTGCATTGATAGCAGAGATAGTATAAGTAGAACCAGAGTCAGTAGTACCTTCTGCGATATCTGCAGAAGCATCCTGTGAAAACAAAGGAATAACGATGTTTACTTGGATACCAGCAAGCTGTGCAAGTGCGTTAACGATATCTGCAGCAAGAGTTGCGCCACGAGCGCCGCCAGCCAAGAAGATAGCGTTAGCCATAACTGAAGGTAATCCAGCAGTTGCCGTAGGAACAAACTCAAGAGCACGGCTAGTTGCCAATACTTTTGCGAAAGCAGATGCAGCAGTTTTAACGCGACCAGGGCGAGTAGATGCTGCAGTTGAGCAAATACCGATTGCAGATACAGAATCAAGTGCTGAAGGAGCTTGCTGTTGAGCAGCTGCAGATGCAATTGCTGAATATCCAGTTTGTGAAGTGATGAAAGCAGCTAAATCAGCGATAGTGCGATATTGCGTCATATCAATTGATAAGTTAGCGCCAGATCCACCAGTGACGGTAGTAGTCAAGAGCGTGCGTGCTGCATTGATAGTCATAGTTGCAGTAGTACCTGCGTAACCAACAAATAGACCAATGTCTGCGTTGATATCTAAAGTTTCGCTTAGACCGATGTCTGGGCGAGAGATAGCAACTTCAACTCCAGGTTCTTGTGCAGAAACGAAAAGTCCAGCAGCTAGACCAAGAGAAGTCAAATCAGCAGAGTTATCTACTAATTCAAAAGATTTACCCCAACCTTTTCGGTTAGCAGCAGCGTCTGTAGCGATTTTTAATTTGATTGAGTTAGCTGCAGTTCCAGCAGAAGCTACAATACCAGCAGGTAACAAAGTGTTAAGCTCGATAATCAAGTTTGCTTGATTTGAGTGATCTGCAGGAGTATTCGATAAAGTAACAGTAGAAGAAGCCAAACCGTTCAATCGGATTTGAAATTCTGCACCATTTAAAGATGCTCCGAAAGCCGGAATAGTTCCACCAGAAACTTCAGGAGTTGCTTCAGCAGCAATTGAAGTAATTTGATACTTATATTTGTTTCCGTCTTTACCGAAATTTTGATCGCGCAAGATACCGTAATCAGTGTCAACAATTGCACTAGCTTTTGTGCTAGAGTTTGTTTTCACGATATAGATACGATTTGCTGAACCTGCAATGTCTGCATCCGAAGAAGGAGCAGAAAATGCGCGGAATGCATCCACGATTTGACCAGATATGTATTGTTGAGATACTTTATCTAGTTGGTCAGGAGTGAATGAGTTGTTTTTAAGAACTACGTTTTGGTAGCTATCGCCACCGTCTGCTTCACCAATAATAACCGCGATGCCTGAAGCACCGAGTCCTACTGGATTACTTTTAACCGTGACGTTTGGATATGCGCCAGGGATGTTTGTATTTACAAAACTTGTAACTACTCTTTGAGCCATTTTATTCTCCTAATTACCTAATCTTTTTAAGTCCAAAATGTGCAAGTCCTTTATCGAAATCTTGGGGATCATCAAGCTTTGACGCCTTGAGATGTAACCATAAAATTTGTTCTAAGTCTTTAGCCTTGCCATATTTGTATTTGTTTTCTGCCCAGAAAAGTCTGAATAATTCGCGCTTTTCATGTTCTTCTAGCTTTTCCTCTTTGGCCTTATTTAAGGACATTCGGTAAGCTTTCGCTTCTTGAAGAGTCATTTCGGACTTCTTCTCTTTTTCCTGCTTTTTATCTTGCTTTTTTTCTTCAGCCATTATTACGCTCCAGGTGTTGCTGGTTTTTTGCGTTTAGAGTGCATGTGACCGATGAATTTTGCAAGTTTTAGAGTTCCATATGTTTCAGGAGCAGTTCCCCATTCCTTATTTCCAGCCACTTTAGGGTCTTCTTGAATTGGATCTTTAGCGTTTTCTTTAACTCGTTCGCCAGGATTTACAGATTCGCCCTGAGTTTCATTTTTAGGTTGGATTTCGCCTTTAGGTGCAGGGCCTTCGTCATTACTGAAAGGTGCTGCAGCTTTCTTAAGAGCTTCATGCTTTTTAAGCACTTCTTCAGCTTTTTTCAAAACTGCGATAGCTGCTTCTTTGGCGCTATATTTCTTTTCTTCAGACATACTTAAACCTCATTACTTACTTAAGATTGATACAGACATACTGTTCTATGTATAACTATTTGATTTCATTGAACAATATTTTTCAACGTCTGTAATCGCTTAGCAGCATATTCATCCTGTGTTAAAGATTGCGAGAAATGCCTATTCATCTTCGCCTTCATTATCTTGAATGGTGTACCAAGTTTCTTTGGATTTATCCATAAAATCAGGAGTATCTAAATTTGATAGTATCTTGATGCCGCCAATATACCCAGGAGCAGGTGATCCAGCGCCTGTTTTTTCTCGAAGAAACACCGTCTCAATAATTCTTCTAGGACTTTTGATCCAGCTGTATTCTGTTTGGCCAGATAGATTGATAGATCTCATAAATGAGTTTTCACCGTCTGGACCAGAATAATTAGCATTTTCCATTAAAGGAGAATTAGAAACACTAGATTCACTAAAGCCTTGAGCTTCTAATAGAGACTCGCGGTATCTTAAAATAGAATAAAGCGCTATTGAATGTAGCCAAAGAGCAGCCTGAGGATCACCGTGTGCATAGCATGAAATATCGCAGCTTTCTTGAAAAAAGGTATGTTCAATGCGTGCTTTATAAAATTGATATTGAGGAACTACAGCTAGCTGCGTTGCGTCTAAATCAATTCCAGGTTCAATATGTATACCTTCATTGTCAAAATCTTGAATTACAAAACCTTGTCCTTGAGCAGGATCAACCAAAATCATTCCGGCAGCAATTCCAGACATTCCCTTGATATTACAGTCAACTTTTACAATACCGATATTCATGTCATAGCCTAGTGGAGTAAAAGGTTTAACAATATATGGAATTGGCTTACCAATTTGCTGTGGCATCAAAACAATACTTTCTGTCGATTGATCTGCCATAGACTTCATGTCAATTTTTTCAGGAGCTGGTCCAGGTGTAATAGCGATTAAGGGCATTTTGTCTTTATCGTTGATGCCGCGCATTTTGATTTCTATGTTATTGTTTAAAAACCATTCTTTACAGGCGTCAATTTGTTTTTGGCCGTATTTATCCTTAAGATAAGGATTATCTAAGCAATCGCCAAGCATATGATCTATAAGCCATGGGTTTTTGCGCATATCTTCTATGCCAAGTTCAATTGCAGTCTTAACTGTAAGATCTAATTGAAATATTCCCATTTATTTCCACTTTTCCATGACTTCTGGTAATATTTTTTCTTCCCATTCCTTCATGGCCCATTCAAGAGCGCGATCAAGGAATTTCTTGGCTTCCAAACCAGGATGGTGCCATTTGCTTTGGGAGCCAGGCCCCGAAGAAACGGTTCTAAAAGTTAATATATCACGTCGTACGTTGCCAGTTTTTGTTACTGATTGGTAGATTGACAATCCTTGTAAAACAGGAGTATTACCTTTTCCAGGTCCACCCATTTTTCCACCAGGATTTCCAAAATCTCTCTCGTGAAGCTTTCCTACTTTTGGGCTGCCGTCAGTATTTCGCTCAACCTTCTTAAAAGGAATTCCTTCTTTTTTAAGCTGTTGTTTCAAATATGAAACTATGATCTGAGTAGAAGGAGTTTGTTGCGATGGAGGAGATCCATAATCAAAAGGGATAGTTTTATAACGATGTCCTTCTTTTGAAGTTTTGAAATTCTCAGCCAAAAGTCCAGGCTTCATATCTTTATTGGCGTCAATACCTTCTTCAATCCATAGTCCAGATTCATCGACTGAAATTACCCATACGCCAGGAGCTACTTCTTCAAAGCCAAGCGAATCCATGAAATCTTGTCGCGAAGTTTTTAACTCCTGCGATGCCATTTCTTTGACTTTTGCGTCAGTGATAGCTGCTAGATTTGCAACAGCCTTATTCAGATCCTGCTCAACTTCTAGTTTGAAGGAATTGAATTGCTCTGCAATCGCACTAGCATCAATATTGAAGTTCAGCTTGATGCTCATTACTGTCCTTGACTAGGCTTTACTGGCTTACCTTCGTTGTTTAGAACTCGGCCTTCCTTCATGTTAATGAAAGACTCTTTGCCAGTTTTAGGATCTACATACTTTTTTTGGCCTTGAGCGTTTACTGCACCAGGAGCCAAAGGAGTGCGTGCTACGTGTTCAGTTGTTGCAGAAGTTGGAAGTTTTCCGATAGGCTGTCCGATTGTTCCAGCAGATCCACCGTTTTCTGGGTGAGTAGGAAATGGATTTTGCCATTCATTTACAGTGTTCGCGTCGCCATCATTAGATGCGCTGCCAGCTGCCGGTGCGTGATGACCAGGAGCAGGCGTTCCACCTTGATCTGGGTGAGTAGGGAACGGATTCTGCCACTCACTTTGAGGACTTCCTTCAAGTGGATTAGCGTCAGCGGTTGCGCCATTTTCTTTAAGGCCTAACATTTTAGCCATTTCAATCATAGCTTTAAGCATCATGATAGAAGATTGATAAAGCTGTGGAGCTTGTTGTTGTGAACGTTCGATAATTTGCTTACAAGCCTTGAATCCAGAAAGTGCTTGAGCTACCATGTCAACTACGCGCTCACGTTGAATATTTTGAGCGTGAGAATCTAGTCCTTCAGAAAGAACTGAAGTTAAATCTGGAGCAACAGCTGTGTTGTCTTCATCGAGTGCCATATCGCTAGGAGTATTTTGAGAATAACTTTCTGGACGACTAACGCCGTCGATCATATCTGTACCAGGAACTAAAGCAGCGTCGTCAGTTGCAAGAGCAGTCTGAGCACCTTGAGGACCAGGACCTTGACCAATTCCAGCACCAGCTGGAGTTTGCTCTATTTGTTGAGCAATCGCCATCATAGCTTCACGAGACTGATCTACTTGAACAGATTCAGCAGGGCTAATTACGCCATCACCATTAATATCTGCACCAGCAGAAACTTGAACATTTGACTCACCTTGACCTTGAGCATCAAGCGCTAGGTTATTATTAGTCGTGTCATCCATTGGAGTGACTTGTTCTTGCTGTTCTTCGCCAGGAATAGGTTTTGGTATCGCGGGAGCATCTAAATTTTGACCAGCAAAATCTTCAGAATTTGTAGTGGTAGGATTTTGAATTTGAGGACCAGCTGCACAATATTCACATGGAACACCGGCAGGTCCAGTGGCCGCAGACATATCGTTGCAATATTTACAGCTAGATTCCGCCGCAATTTCAGGACGATTACAGTATTGACAATCTGATCCAGGAGCTTCGGATGCTGCGCAATATTTACAAGAAGCTAAGCTATCTGCTGGAGCTTCATTTTTAACACAGTAAGGACATTCGCCTTCTGTAGGATCGTTGACTTGCTTTAGAGCTACACAGTATTGGCATCCAGCATCTTCAGATTGAGCAAGCATTGCGCTTCCGGCATCTGGTGCAGCTGACGCTTCTTTTTTTAACTTATCCACGTTTGCTCCTTAGAACTTCTAATAACATTTCTATATTTTCAGGGTCCCAGCCTCGGCCAAAACGCATTTTAACACCGTCTTCGGTTTTTTTAATATAAATTTTCTTATCCATATCGTCGCCTAAGCAGATACATCCAGAAAACATTTGTCCATCAAAAATGTTCTTTTTGCAATCTGGACAATTTACGTGTTCACCTTTAGCCATTTGAATGTTGAACTCTGGCGGCGAATATTTCTTTTTACGTTGATCGAGGAAACCTTTTAAAGGAGACTCTTTCTTCGCAGAAGACTTGTTCATTGATGTTTCTTTCAAATCATTTGGGGTCATAAATTTTCCTGACCCTGGAACTATTTCTTCTTTAACAGGAAGAGCTTCGCTAATTTTTGCCATAAGCAATTGCTTAATAGCATCGCGTTCTTCTATTTTCTTATCGACAACTCTACCAATTAAATCGTGCAATGCAATTCTTTCGTCAATAAGATGTTGAACTTTTTTTGTAATATCTTCAGCTGGAGTTTGCTTGTGTTCTTCAGCTAGCTTCTCGGTATCGTAAAGCTCAAAAGCGCTCATAATCACAAGACCAATGCCAGGGATAGAGCGGTATTTAAAATCAACGATCATTTTATTGTCTTCTAAAACTTCACCAGAATAAACGTCACGTTCATGTTTGGTTAATCTGACCATAGATTTACCGGCATTTACAGCTAGAGAAATCTCTTTGGTTTCGCCAATTTGCATCGGCGTTAGTTCACGAATTAAAAGTGCCATGATAGTTCTGGGAACGATCATAAGCGCTGTTTTGATCTCTTCGTGATCTACAGTAGTGCGCGTGCCTGGCTTCCAAAGCTCAAACTTCGTCAAAGACTCAAAGAAGTCCTCTCCTAAAGTCTTGCTAAGAAAATAATTAGCATTGAAAGCCATTATTTGTTCCTTACCTTGCGGCTTCTTGTTTAATCGAAGTATTATCGTCGATTAAATACACCAATAAAGTAGCTGCGGAAGCTATAACCCAGTCAAGTTCGCCACATGCAATGTAAGTCCAATCGTTTGGAGGACATGCAATACCAACAGATTGACCGTCAGTTCCAGCAAGAACTGCACCAGGAGCTTGGGATGTCAATGTGGGAGTGTTAGTTCCTAAAGTGATTGATCCGACTGCACCAGCATTGTTGTACACTGCTAGATTTGCACCCTTTTTAGGGAGTTTTTTTGAAGTAGTTGCATTGGTAGTGTAACCAGATGCACCGTCTGGAAGAGCAAGTAGTTTACGACCAACTTCAGTGTTCTTTTGAGCACCGGCTTGTTCGTTATAGGTCGCAACAGCAATAGCTGAAGGATCTTGGGTAGCTTGTCCTGGGAATACGCGTTGATTTTTTGCCATTTTTATAGTCCTTTTATATGTTTAAGATTGTTTGACATCCGATTACCCTTAGATAAGTTTTCGGATTTAGTAAGAATTTGCATGTTCCAAGGAACATGAAGACCACATACGTTATTACCTTGAATAGGGACAATATGATCCACTTCGTACCTGATGCCGTTGGCTTTTGTCATTTCTGCGGCATTTCTATAAAGCAATTTAATCGCTTCTATATCTTTATTGGATAGCCATTTTGGCATAGCTAGCTTTTTTAATGCTCTACGTTTAGCAGTTGCAGCATTTACTAACCCTTTATTCTTATATTGCCATACTGTGTTAGATTTACTCTTTTTCTCTTTATTTTCTTCGTACCAATCACGAATTCTTTCGTTTTCGGACTCTCGATTATTCTTAAACCAAGAAGAATTGTAAAACTTCTTACATGGCTTGCACCAAGCGCTTAATCCATCTTTTGAACGACGCTGATTACCAAAAGCATTGGTGGGTTTATGTTCACAGCATTTAGAGCAGATTTTATTCATCATCTGACTCTCCTACAGCACTCATGTCAACGGAAATGCCTGTAGCTGGCTTAACAGACTGAACAGGTTCTTTAACTTCACGTTTTGGGTCTTTAGATTTAAGCTGATTAAGCTTATTACCTTTGTTCTGCTGGTGATACATGTACTCACGAACAGCAATGGCGTGATATGGCATTCTAGCTGGGCCTCTTTCGCCATTGGTAGTTACATTCGTAACACGTACTTCTTTCAATAAAATTGTAATATACCAATATGAACGGTACAGATATCGAACGGAGTAAATATTACCCTTTCCAGTATCCATATTCATTCCAGGATTTTTACCGCCTGGGAGCCATCTAATGTTACCATCTGCGGTTATTGAGTAATCAACGCCTTGAATGTATTCTATGTTTTTAGAGTCAGTTAGAGGCATTTCCATTTCAACAATAGGAAACATAGGTATATTGTCAACTCCAGGTTCATAATCCATTTTTTGAGGATTGGAAACTAAAACATCGGCTAAAGGATCGGCAACATAAATTCTATCACCAGGAGAAAGATAGATTCTTTTTCCGTTAGCGACACCGTCACCAGAATTATAAAAACGAGGCATTACTAATTT
>CAZRNW010000108.1:0-9279 GCA_964601535.1 uncultured Flavobacteriaceae bacterium | reverse complement strand
ATACCCCACTTCCTTTACGCCAAGTATAGGATCGCTGTATTCTACCATTAATTTATCAGGACTAATATATTGCAGTTTTGCTTTGTAATTTGGGTGATTTTCAAAACTCACCTCAGCAAATTTATCTTTAGCCGCAACTGTAATTTTACCATACACTTTATTTGTATAAGTGCCGTCCAGTTTTTTGTAATCTTCCGGCTTAACTTTATATGCAGCAGCTTTTTTTCTTAATTCTTCAGTCTTAGCCAAATCTGCATTTGTGTTCATAGTGAAACCAGTATAGTAATATGGACTGTAATCATAATATTTCTGCCCCGTTATTTCTCTGATTAATAATTTACCTAAAGCCTCAAACAAATACTGGGCATCGCTGTTGGTTAAGATAACAAAGCCCATTTTCTCCTCGGGGATTAAAACAGTTTTACTTAAAAAACCATTGGCACCGCCATCGTGCTCCACAACTTTTTTACCGTTTTCTTCGTCCAGGAACCAACCTAAACCATAAGTTTGTTCTTTAGATACAATTGTATTCGGGAAGCGCGTCTTTTCAATAACCAATGCCGGTACAATTTGCTTACCATTATATTTTCCGTTGGCTAGTTGCATAATAATCCATTTACTCATATCATCAACAGAAGATGTGATAGAACCGGCTGGACCAAGCATATCTACGTTTGCAGGAACTAATTCCGTCAGTTTATTATTTACAAGGGAATAACATTTCGATGCGTTTTCCTGAGCTTTAAAATCTTTGTAATAAGTAGATGTGTTTTTCATCCCCAATGGAATAAAATAATGATACTTAAGATAATCATCCCATGTTGTATCAGAAACAGCAGGAATAATTTCACCTGCAGTCAAAAAACCAAGGTTACAATAACCGTATTTTTCGCGCAGACCATATTTAGGTGTTACATTTGCCATGTTTGCGATTAATTCTTTTCTTGGTTTGATTGTATTCCAATTCAAAAAATCACTCTGAAAAGTTCCAAATCCAATGCGGTGCGATAAAACATCACGGATGGTGATTTGATTTGTGCGCCATTCTTCATTCATCTTAAAATATGGAAGGTACTTTGTGACTTTATCATCCAGATTTAATTTACCATAACTCTCCAATAAAGCCAATGATGTTCCTGTAAAAGCTTTACTGCAGGAAGCAATTTGAAAAACAGTATTTTCAGTAACAGGTGTTTTCTTTGTCACATCCGATACACCATAACCTTTCTCCAAAATAACTTTTCCGTCTTTTACAATTGCAATGGCAAGTCCGGGTAAATTCCAGCGCTTCATTTCGCGATTGATATAAATATCCAAGCTATCCTTAATAAAATTTCCCTGCGCAAAGGAAAAATTGACGATTAGCACTAAACTTAAAATACGTTGTATCATTTTACTTATTAATTAATTCGTTAACCTTTTTCATTTCCAAATCGGTTCTGCTAATAAAACTGTGTAAAGTGGGCGTTATTTCATAATCAGGCAAAATACCTCTTCCGCTTTTTCCGCCTGTATAAACATCGTGATTTAATCTGAAAGCAGGAACTCTGACTTTTAATCCTGTATTGGGTAATTTATACATCGTTGTAGTCACCGCATTACAACCTGATGCCGTACCTCCTGTTTCCCTTCCTATAAACACCGCACGTTTCGTTTCCTTTAAATATTCTGATAACATGCAACTCGCACTAAAACTGCCTCCGTCAATTAATACATAAACTTTACCGTCGTAATGATGCCGTTTATATGGTTTTATTTTTAAGGTATAAATATCCGTATCGTGTTTATGAATTTTATGCCCTGCCATTCTGTAAAATAATCTGGCCATCCGCAAAGGCATGTTCCAGCCGGTATATTTTTTTTCAGGATATTTTTTTATGAGCGTGTAGGATGTTTGTGTTACCGTTTTATTTAATAAATATTTCAGCAGCATATTGCAATTGGCCAAACTGCCTCCCCCATTCCCTCTCAAATCAATAATCAAATTTTCGGTTTTGTTTTTCCGCATCTGCCTGAATATTTTCCGGTAAGCCTTTGTGAATTTATTTCCTGAAAAACGATAAAGGTTAAGACGCATTGTTTTTTTCTCCGGGTCCATGAACTAATAAATCATCGAGGCTTTTTACACAGACTTGCCCGTCTTTACTGCATTCATAAGCTATCGTGTCAGGATAATTGAGAAGACTGAGGTAATAATTATTAAAACCTAACCGACTGTACAAAAATTTACTTTCAGTTACATAACCATCAGCGGTAATCAATTGCCGGGCATAATGCAAAAAAGAATCCGCCTTTAGACCATTAATTTTTGTAATGATAGTTCCGGCCTTTATTAAGGTGTCCTTTTTTTTATTTAATCCGGCAAGAACTTTCACTGTATCGTTAAATGGCATCAGATAGTAACCGGGGAAATTATATTGTCTTTTTTTAGATGCTTTTAAATATTTGTTTGAATAAAAAACATCGGTATGTCCGCACTTGAAATTCTGTACCAGCATTTTTAATTTTATTCGGAATTGCTTTTCGGTTAAACTATCATTAAGCGAATTGATAAACTCATTAAATTTTTTCTCAAAAAAATCCCTTGAGTCGTAAATACCAATAACAGGATGCATTTTCAATATCGCCTTTTTAGCGATGGTGGCATCTTCTTTTAATTGTGAAGGCGCATACTTTTTATTAAAATCATAAACTTTTTGTCCAAACCCATTGCCCGCCAAAATGAAAAGGGCTACGAAAAAAGAAACAAAATATATGTTTTTAATACCCTGATTAAACATTACTTTTGTAGCGTAAATTATACGTTTTATGCAAAAAATAAAGATAGGTGTTTTAAGAGAGGAAAAAAACCCGCCCGACAAACGTGTGCCCTTAACACCGCTAATTTGTTCAGACCTTGTTGTTAAAAATAATCATCTGGAAATAGTTGTTCAACCAAGCAAAATCCGTTGTTATGCTGATGATGAATATACGGCCTTTGGCGTGCCTTTACAGGAAGACCTTAGTGATTGCGATATTTTAATGGGTGTTAAAGAAGTGCCAATTGAAAAATTAATTCCCGGTAAAAAATATTTTTTCTTTTCCCATACCATCAAAAAACAGTCCCACAATCAAAAACTGATGAAGGCCCTGATTGAGAAAAAAATACAAATGATAGATTACGAAACCCTCACCGATAAAAACAATAACCGCATTATTGGTTTTGGTCGGTATGCTGGAGTTGTAGGTGCATATAATGGAATTTTAGGGTATGGATTGAAATACGATTTATTCAGAATAAAGCCCGCTCACCTGTGCCGCGACCGTGCAGAAATGGAAGAGGAATTGAAGCGCGTAAAATTGCCTAATATTAAAATTGCACTTACAGGCGGAGGAAGAGTTGCGAACGGAGCCATTGAAACATTAAGTGCTCTCCGGATAAGAAAAGTTACTGCAGAAGAATTTTTATTAATGAGTTTCAGGGAGCCGGTTTATTGTCAGCTTAACCCAAGGGATTATGTGGAGAGACCGAACGACCATAACTTCGATTTGAATGACTTTTTTAAGCACCCGGAACATTTTACTTCGAAATTCCCGGCCTTCACTAAGGTAACTGACCTATATATTTCGGCCCATTACTGGGATCCCCGTTCTCCGAAAATGTTTACGACTGAGGATATAAAAGCACAGGACTTCCACATCAGTGTTATAGCTGATATTACCTGTGATATGGATGGCTCTGTACCAAGTACTATCCGTTCAAGTACCATTACCCAGCCTTTTTATGGCTATAACATGAAAACCGATAAAGAAGACCTGCCTTTTAACAAAGAAACCATTTGTGTTATGGCAGTAGATAATTTACCCTGCGAATTACCTAGGGATGCCAGTGATGATTTCGGGAAAGACCTTACAGAAAGGGTATTGCCCCACATTCTTTATGAGGACACGGATAAGGTTATAGAAAGGGCCAGTATCTGCAAAAATGGCAAATTGGGCGTAAGTTTCGAGTATTTAAGCGATTATGCCTATTAAAAACTGTTGAAAAGTTGTTGTAAATAAGAATGTATTAGTATTTTAGCCGAAACAAATTAAAATTTAAAATGAATAAAGGAACAGTAAAATTTTTTAATACAGCTAAAGGTTTTGGCTTTATTAAAGATGAAGAATCAAAAAATGAGTACTTCGTACACGTTACAAATCTTCTAGAACCAATTAAAGAAAATGATGTAGTTACTTTCGAATTGGAAGAAGGTAAAAAAGGAGTAAATGCAGTTAGAGTTAAACTTGCTTAATATTTAATATATTAATTATCCTTTTACTAAAAAACCCCGGGAATCCCCCGGGGTTTTTTACTTTTAGTAGTTTCGGTTTGTAAAGCCCTCCGAATCTAGTTTTTAATTAAATTACTTTACGGCTAATTTTTTATAGCGCGGACGCTTAGGCTCAACATTACCCAAACGCTTTTTGCGGTTTTCTTCATATTCACTGTATCCACCTTCAAACCAATACACAGAACTATCACCCTCGAATGCTAAAATATGAGTGCAAACACGATCTAAAAACCAACGGTCGTGACTAATAATTACCGCGCAACCTGCAAAGTTTTCTAAAGCTTCTTCCAATGCTCGGAGTGTGTTTACATCCAAATCGTTGGTAGGCTCATCTAATAACAAAACGTTACCGCCTTCTTTTAACGCTAATGCTAAATGTAAACGGTTACGTTCTCCACCTGATAATACCGAACATTTTTTTCCCTGGTCACTTCCGTTAAAATTGAAACGCGAAATATAAGCACGTGAGTTAAATGATTTTCCTTCTACCAATAAATTATCCAATCCTCCACTCACTACATCATAAACAGTTTTACCAGGGTCAATATCTTTATGCGTTTGATCGACATAAGATATTTTTACAGTTGGTCCCACTTTAAATTCACCGCTACTCGCCTTCTCTTGTCCCATAATCATTTTAAACAAAGTGGTTTTACCGGCGCCGTTCGGACCAATAATACCAACAATCCCTGCAGGAGGTAATTTAAAGTTTAAGTTTTCATAAAGTAAGCGGTCGCCATAACCTTTTGAAACGTTTATCGCTTCAATCACTTCAGAACCAAGGCGCGGACCGTTAGGAATAAATATTTCTAATTTTTCTTCTTTTGATTTTACATCCTCGTTCAACATTTTTTCGTAATTCGCTAAACGGGCTTTTTGCTTCACACCGCGGCCTTTTACACCCTGACGCACCCAATCTAACTCGCGGGCTAAAGTTTTCTGACGTTTACTTTCAGTTTTTTCTTCCTGCTTTAAACGTGCACCTTTTTGCTCTAACCAGCTTGAATAATTTCCTTTCCAAGGAATACCTTCACCCCTGTCTAATTCTAAAATCCAGCCTGCAACGTTATCTAAGAAATATCTGTCGTGGGTTACCGCGATGATGGTTCCTTTATAATTTTTTAAATGTTGCTCCAGCCAATCAACACTCTCGGCATCCAAGTGGTTGGTAGGCTCATCTAATAATAAAATATCCGGCTCCTGAATTAATAAACGGCATAAAGCCACACGGCGGCGCTCACCGCCTGATAAAATTTTTACGGATGTATCACTCTCCGGACAACGCAAGGCATCCATCGAACGCTCAAGACGGTTATCTAAATTCCATAGATCATTGTTGTCAATTATTTCCTGCAACTGCGCCTGACGGTTAATTAACTTCTCCATTTTATCCGGGTCATTAATTATTTCCTCATCCATGAATTTATTATTCACTTCTTCGAACTCATTTAAAATATCAACATGTTTTTGTGCGCCTTCACGTACTATTTCAATTACTGTTTTGCTTTCGTCGAGTTTTGGTTCCTGCTCGAGCATACCAATTGAATAACCGGGTGACTGATGGATTTCTCCTATATAATCTTTATCCATTCCTGCCATAATGCGCAATAATGTAGATTTACCTGAACCGTTTAAACCTAAAACGCCAATCTTTGCGCCATAGTAAAACGAAATGTAAATATCTTTTAAAACCTGTTTTTGAGGAGGGTGAATCTTGGAAACATTCACCATGCTGAAAATTATTTGTCTGCCTTCGTCTGCCATAATAATAAAATTTGAGAGGCGAAGATAGTAAAAAGATTAGTTTTTTGGGAAATAAACAGGGTGTTTTTCGTTGTATTTACGGATAAAACGCATGGCCTGCTCCTTCTTTTTTTTGTGCGATAGAGCCATGAATTCGTTGTATATTTCGGTGTCTTTTTTGAGCAGTTCAGCAAGGTTATCAAGTGTAAAATCAACCCTGTTTCCTGTATGAAAATCCATCAGGTAATCCCTTATTTCTTTAGCAGTGGTGTTTGAATTACCTACGGGCCCGTTAATGAAAGCGTTATACCCGGGCGAAGAATAAGTAACCGGAACCGAAGCCATGAAAAAACTAATTGCACCAAAAGTCGTAATTCGGAAAAACCATTTATTGCTATTGAGGTAAATCACGTTATTCTGACAAAAACCCCATACTTTTTCAGATTGAATCTTTGATTTGCTTCCATCGCGCTCAATAAACTCTATATTATCTTCTTCGATTAATTTGCTGTAAAATTCGAGCTGGTCCTTATTAATATCCGTATTAATTTTTTCTTTGGGAATTGGCCAGTTATGCCTGAAATCTGAATATGTTAAATACAGCCCCTCATACAAGAGAAAATCATTGGAAAAAGCCACCGAATCAGCCTGTGAAAACAGTTTTGAAATACTAAGAAAAAGCCCTATGATTAAGCCAAAACGCATATTAGGCAAAGATGATTATTTTTTTTAATTTTATACGTACTAATACCAATTGAGATGCGACATATACTTTACTTTTTATCATTTTTTGTGTGCCTTAACGCTTATTCGCAAAAAAACGTGAGTAATGCCCTTAAAAGTCATCTCTATAATAATGACTTCCCTTCTCAAAACCTTAATATTTTAGTTGAAGGTGATATGCAAAAACTGAAGGCAAATGAAAAAACACTTGGTATTAGAATAAAATACATCTCCGGTAATATTGCATCTGTTAGCGCTAATGTAAACAGCATTGCCGGTTTAATTGAAAGTAAAATAGCAACTTTTATCGAATACATCGAACCACACAATAAACCGCTTAACGATTCAATGATTCACCGTAACCGTATTAAGAACGTTAAACTTGGGACCACTCCGCTCTCGGCCGCTTATGATGGCTCAGGTGTAACTGTGGGTATTATTGATACAGGAATTGATTACCAGCATCCTGATTTTAAAGATGCGATGGGAAATACAAGAATTAAGTTTATTTGGGACCAAACCGTTGCAACGCCAACTAATCCTCCTACACCTTTTGGCTACGGAGAAGAATGGAATTCAACACAAATTAATTCAGCGGTTTGTACACATAGCGATATGGCATGGTGGGGACACGGAACCGGAGTTAGTGGAATTGCAGCAGGTAACGGTTTAGCTAATGGTACACATGAAGGTATTGCTTCAAAAGCTGATATAATTGTTGTTGCATTAGATTTTTATTCATCAGGACCAATTATTTCAGATGCTGTTCAATACATTGTAAATAAAGCTATGGCCTTAGGTCAGCCTTTTGTAATTAATGCGAGTGTTGGAGATTATTATGGAAGTCATGATGGCACAAACACAGAGGCTAAATTAATTGAATCGATGATTGCAAATATTCCCGGTCGTGCCATGGTTTCTGCTGCAGGAAATGCCGGAAACGTAAAATTCCACACAAAAAATACTGTGGTGCCTACAGATACAAATTTTACATGGCTGCAAAAAACTTCTTCAGGCCCATTGTTCTATTGGTATTATGCCGACACCATGCAAATCAAAAATGTGAAATGGTCGGTTGGTGCAAATAATCCAAATAACTTTAATAATTTAGGAAACATTAATAGTTTCAAAAATTACAATTACAACTATACTGTAAAAAATGACACAGTTTGGAATGGACTAAACCGCATTGGAACAGTTCAAAGCATCGCAAGTATTAATCCTTACGGTGTTTACGAATTATTTGTGCGGATTAATCCTGACAGTACAGGTTATTTATGGAGAATTGAAAGTACGGGTACCGGAACATTTAGTGCCTGGAATTTTGATTTTGTATCTTCAGGTTTACCAACAGCTGTTCAGTATCCAAAAATTACAAAATATACTATGCCTGACTCCGTTTCATCAATGGTTAGCAGTTTTCAGTGCAGTGATGATATTATTACTGTGGCTAATTACATTAACCGTAAAGCTTATTTAGATGTAAACAGTGTTATGCAAATCATTCCTGAAAATGCAGGTGAATTAGCCAATAACAGCAGTTGCGGACCAACACGTGACGGTCGTTTAAAACCGGAAGTGGCTGCAACAGGGGGTTGCATTTTAACTTGTTTACCAATGGGAATGCAGGCTGCTCAGATTATGTCAAGTCCGGCATCAGTTGCACAGGGAAGCTTCCATGTGACGAGTGGCGGAACATCAGCGGCATCGCCGGTAGTTGCAGGATTAGCGGCATTATTTTTACAGGCCCATCCAACTTACAATAACAAACAAGTGAGACAAGCAATAATTAATTGCACTTACAGTGATGGTTGGGAAGGCGTTTTGCCAAACAATAAATTTGGTTACGGTAAATTAGACGGCTTTAGTACGTTCACCTGTGCTTTA
Organism: uncultured Flavobacteriaceae bacterium; assembly: GCA_964601535.1. Classification (GTDB taxonomy): domain Bacteria; phylum Bacteroidota; class Bacteroidia; order B-17B0; family Aurantibacillaceae; genus JAHEYG01. The sequence goes on along the minus strand of CAZRNW010000108.1, from coordinate 613 downwards.
TCCACAGGTATTGATTCTAAAAATGTGACGAATACCGCATCCGTTTATCCCAATCCGTTTAATAAAGAAGTGAAGGTTAAATTGGAGAAAAAAATCAGCGGGGAAGTTTATGTTTATAATGCAATTGGTGAATTGATTTTTAAAGATAAATTTAATTCAGACGAATATGTTTTAAACAGAAACATTATGAAGCCTGAAGGTGTTTACATAGTGAAAATCAAATCCTCCGCCTTCGAAGAGAATTATAAAATAATTGCTACCGACTAACAATGCGCATAGCATCCAATAAGCTGCAGGATATTCTAACTTATTACAACACCGAATTAGCTTCTGTTTACGAACCGGACGAACTGCGTGTTTTGATTTCACATGCCTTTGAACATTATCTGAGTTATTCAGCCACTGATATTAACTCAAAAAAACAGGAGAACCTGAATCAGAGTGATATTCTGAAACTTTATGATTGCTGCAAGGAATTGAAAAAAAATATTCCACTGCAGTATGTTTTAGGAGAAACTATTTTTTACGGATTAAAATTTAAAGTTAATCCAAGTGTATTAATTACAAGAACGTAAACAGAAGTATTGGCTGACTTGATTTTGAATGAGTGCAA
>CAZRNW010000107.1:0-9308 GCA_964601535.1 uncultured Flavobacteriaceae bacterium | reverse complement strand
AACGCATTAATCAGGCAAAAAAGTTTTTTAAAAAAATAATTCCGCAGTTTTCATTTGGTATGAATCCTGAAAATGAATTTTCGGTGGGTTTAGACTGGAAAGAAATAAAGAAAGCTCCCGAAGAAATCCTTAATCTGGCAGAAACCATTTGTAAAATCAAAAAAATTAAGATAGTTGTATGTATTGATGAATTCCAGAATATTTCATTTTTTGATGATCCTTTAGCTTTCCAGAAAAAGCTCCGTGCCCACTGGCAGCATCATAAATTAACTTCTTACTGTTTGTACGGAAGTAAAAGGCATATGCTCATGGAATTATTTTCGAGTCCTTCAAAGCCTTTTTACAAATTTGGGGATGTGATGTATCTCGAAAAAATAAAAGAGCAGTATTGGGTCAGTTTCATTAAAAAAAGATTCCGCGAAACAGGCAAAAACATTACGCCAGAACAGGCCGCCCGTATCGCAAAAGCGATGGAAAACCATCCTTACTTTGTGCAGCAATTATCTCAGCAAATCTGGCTACTTACGCAAAAGGAATGCACTGACAAAATTATTGACCGGGCCATGCAAAACCTCTTGGATCACAGCACTATTTTGTATCAGAGGGAAACGGATAATCTGAGTAATGGCCAGTTAAATTTTTTAAAGGCAATTTGCAGCGGGGTGAAGCAGTTAAGTTCAGCCGAAACAGTAAATACATTTAAACTGGGAACATCAGCGAATGTCAGCCGTATTAAGGAAGCTCTGGAAAATAAAGAGATAATTGATACAGTTGGTGGATTGGAATTTATAGATCCGCTTTATAAAATCTGGCTAAGTAAGGTTTATTTTAAAATCTAATTAACAACGACCTTAACCTGATATTGAATATCTTCAATGGTTAATACGCAGATATAAATACCAGACGATAGTTTGTTTTCGGGGATAATTTGAAGTTTACTGGAACCTTGATCCTGTATAAAGAAAGAAGAATGATAAGCTATTTGCCCTCTTTCTCCAATTAAAGTAATCCGTACTTCATGGTTGTTTTCGATGCCTGAAATATCAGCGGTAAACTCTCCCTTATTCGGATTGGGGTAAACAATAAATTTAATGTTCTTCGCTTTTATATAATTAACCGAAATTATACCGCTGAAAGCAAAAGTATTATCCCTGTCAACCTGTTTAAGTCTGTAATAGCTTATATTGCTTTCAGGTAAATTATCCTGAGCAGAATAATTAATAGATACATTACTATTTCCATTGATTCCTTTCGAATTAACCGTTACTATTTTTTTAAATGTGCTGGCATCGGGACTTCTTTCAACGTCAAAATAAGAGTTATTATGTTCGGTAGCCGTTATCCATTTCAAATCAACATAACCATCTTTTGCCTCACCAACAAAACTCACGAGTTCAACCGGTAAAACAACGCTCATGCACCAGGCCGCCGTAGCAGGTAAACAAGTTGGGCCGTTTAACGTTCCATCATCTGCATTCCAAACAATATCATTACAAATTTCTACGTAGTTTGAATTACCGCCACCTGTTCCCGGCTCTATTTTTCCTCCGGCCATAATATAAATCCGGGCATCACAAGGAAGTTTTAATTTATTTCCGTTAGTGAATTTTAAAGTTCCATAGATAACAATATTCGGACCCGAAGCACAGCCTGAATAATCTTGCTGTGAAGTAATAGTAACTGTATTTCCGGCAGTAATGACCACCGAATCCCCGCAACCCGGAACAAAACCGCAGGACCAATTAGCAGCTGTAGTCCAGTCACCATTACCGAGAGAGGTGCAAAGCACGGCACTTAATTTATAAGTGCCCCCCAGCATTAAAAAAGCAATAACCAAGGCTTTAAATGCCTTTAACTTTGTTTTCAAAAACGTTAATTTAAGAGAGAAAAACTTGAATGAAGTTAAAGCTTTTTGTTGGATTTCAGAAACAGAAATAGTTGAGATTATAACAATGAATTTTTTATAAGTAGAACAACCTAAATCATAGGTGATTCATAAGTTTTAATGAGTAAATCACCATTTTATTTGAGTGAATTTTTCCGGGTTAAAGATGTCAAGGTTTAGTTCTTTAGGAAATTTCAAATCATAATACTTCTCTACAACCTGAATTTGTCCGTTATTTTTGAAAATAATTTTCTTTGCTACCCAATAACCATCCGTTTTTACATAATCGCCAAAAATGCAATCGGTAACTTTATCTCTTTTTTTGTATACGATTCTGTGCATGTATAAACGTTCAGCATCAATCCAGAACTGAGGTGTTTTATCATCACCGCCATCCGCTCCAACAACATAAACTTTTCTTCCTTCAAAAACATCTTCATGCAGCGATTTTAGATTATAACCCAATGAATCTAAAATCTGACAAGTACGTTCAGGTTTTAAAAAATATACATCAAAGCCCACTAAAAGTAAATCATGAATGAAAGATTTAGGTTCTTGTGCTTTTCCGTCTTTTATACTGTAAACTTTATTCACCGCAAAAAGAACCCCTTCCTTGCTATCTTTTTTATCAAATTTAATTGCTAAATAACCGGGAAAACTTCCAACCTCATGCCAGACTTCTGTTTTTATTAGGGAATCGTTTCTGTAAAAAAGTGCATCTTGCGTAAAACTAAAATACTTGTACCACTTTTTTCCGCCGTCGTATTTCTTATACATGGCAGCAATCACATCATTACCATTCGTTATTTTTTGGGAATAGGAGCAAAGGGATAAAAAAATAATAACAGCTAAAAAAATATTTTTCATTCTCCGAAGGTAGTTAAACGATATTTAAAACAACTACCGTATTTGAGGTGATTTCCGAAGGATTTAAAAATTCAAAAATTAAAGGGTATTAATCTTTAAACCTTGAATTTTAAATCAACTAAGTTTCTGGTAAGTCTGCCACCATCTATCAGGAATCTCATTCTTAACTGCCATTTCGTAATCTTTATACGAACAAGGGATAAGCGTATGCCTCTCGAATTTTAAACCTTTATGTGGCGGGTAGGGGATTTCCATCCACCAGCGGTCGCTCTTTTTGCTTTTGTAAAAATTAATTTCGTATTTCTCGTCCTGTAAAACAACATTGAACCGTAAGTATTCCGGATTGGTACGTGAAGGAAAATCGTTTTTACGGTTATAAAAGCCATCCATGAAACACCAAATCATTTGTGCTGCGAGATGGGAGGTTTTTCCTGAAATATCAAATGCGGGATTTATTTCATAAATTCCCAATGAAGTTAATTTATCACTCATGCCTGCATAACGCATAATCTGACAAGCCTCCTCGGCATACAAACCGTTAGGCGATGCATTCGGATTCGCGGGGGCATCCGCATGCTTAATGGATGTAATATCAAAACTTAACATATCAGCCTGTCTGATAATCGGCTCTGCATCTTCAATTTTATCACGTATTTGACCTAAACGGTATGAATCAAAATATAATTTCGACATCATGGCGGTAGAAGCAGGACTCACTAAATAAGTTTGATACCCAATATTACTGTAATTGAATAAATAATTGGGTTGGTGTAAAATGATTTTTCCCAGATAAGAAATATTAGTTATGTCTTCTTCCGGATTTCCTAAATCATAAACTGAATCTATTGAAGCAATATTAATTGTTTGTTCCAAATCTTTATAACCAAGAAATTGAGCATAGGTTAAATCCTGACTGCCACCTATGATAACCGGAACAATATTTTTCCTTACTAAAAAATCAACGCAGCTTTTCACAGCGAAATAAGTATCTTCAACCGAATGTCCCTCAGTAATATTTCCTAAATCTGCAACTTTCGATTCAAAACTTCCGGAATACAGGGCATACAAAAAATTACGCACTGTATCAGGTGCCAGAGAACATCCTTCATTGTTGATTGCATTACGGTCTTCACAAACCCCAATAATAGCAATATCAATATTTTCTAATTCCGGAAAATCAGAACCTTCTTTATAAACAGAAAAATAAGCACCTAATTGGCCTTCCTGTAATTCTTTGTTTTCGGTTACCTGTTCAAAATTAACAGGCGTGAAATAATGTGCTATGTCTGACATCGTAAAATTTAGTTATTGCTAAAGTAAGCAGCTATGTTCTTATAACGGAAATATTGAGGGAAAGTAATTAACACCGTTCGTCTTAAAAAGAAAGCCGGTTTTAAATCATGTCTTGTTACACTTTGACTTTAACTGCATTAATAAAAATACTATATATCAATCCTTTATGATTTGTTTTTTGTACTTTTACTTTATGTCAGCAACCCAAAATTTTATCCGGAAATGAAAAAGATTTTACTTCTATTGGTTGTTTTTGCTTGCCTCTCATCCTCCGCTCAGTTTAAAAGAGAAATAGATTCGCTGTTAAAGCTACTTCCTAAGTCGGCAGATAGCGCCAAGGTTGATCTTTTAAATGATATTGCTGCATTCAGAATTAAATCGCGTGATTATAATAATGCGCTTGATGACCTTTTAGAGTCTCAGAGTCTTTCGAAAAAGATAAACTATAAAAAGGGACTGGGTAACTCTTATCACTTTACCGGTGTTTTGTTAATGAATAAGAACAGTTATTCGGATGTTATGGATTACTATAATAAAGCCATTCAGATAAGAATAGAGCTTGGTGATAAGAAAGGTATAGCTGATGTAATCAGTAATATGGGTATTGTTTATAGCGATCAGGGAGAGTACTCAAAAGCAATTGAGAAATATTTCGAATCGCTAAAAATAAGAGAAGAGATAAAAGATGTTCATGGAACCGGAATTTCGCTCATTTCAATTGCAAATATCTATTTTCTTCAGGCGAATTATCAAACTTCACTCGACTATTATTTTAAGGCTCTTAATTTAAAAGGAATAGAAAAATACAAATTCTTCCTTTCCGAAGTGAATACCAATATAGGAATGGCTTATTTGAAATTGCAGGATTACGAAAAAGCTTTGCCGTATTTGAATCTGGCAATTAAAATTGGCGAAGAGATTAATGACAAGCAAGGAGTGGCTATCAATATTTCAAATCTTGGGGAAATTTACAGTGCAAAAAAAGATTACGCGAAGGCGCTTGAATTATTGAATAAATCGCTTGTTTTATTTGAAGAAATGGCCGATAAACGGAATATCGCCGAGATAAATTATGTTTTAGGAAATATTTACGATTCAATAAACCAGCCCGAGAAATCCATTCAATATTATAATAAACAGTTAGCTATTGCAAAAAGCATTAACAGCAAACTGAATATAAAAAATGCTTATGAAGGTTTAGCAAGGGTTTATCAAAAGATAAAAAATTACGAGGCGGCTTACGATTATTATAGATTATACAAGGCTATTGAAGATAGCATCCAAAGCGAATCTGTAAAAAAATCGGTTGCCGAATTAGAAACGAAATATAATACGCAGAAGAAAGAAAATGAGTTGCAGAATTTAAAAGCGGAACAAAAAATAAAAGATACACAAGACCAGAAACGGAATCAATTAATTTTCGGGAGCATAGCTATTGTAATTGCGCTAGCTGTTGTGTTGGCATTGCTCTATAACCGTAATCAGCTGCAAAAGAAAAATGCTTTAGAAAGAAAAAATTTCGAGTTAGAACGGAATGCACTGGCTAACCAAATGAATCCGCATTTTATCTTTAATTCGCTTGGTTCAATTAGCGGATTTGTGGCGGAGAATGAAAAAGAAAAAGCCATTGAGTATTTAGGTGTTTTCTCAAAACTCATCCGTTATAATCTTGAACAGTCACGTGAACAACTGGTAGCCGTAGAGCAGGAGGCAAGGATGCTGAAGGTATATTTGCATTTGCAACAATTGCGTTTCGATAATAAATTTGATTTTGAAGTGAATGTGAATGATAAAGTTGACGGAACTGTAGCATTACCTCCTATGTTTGTGCAGCCATTTGTTGAAAATGCCATTTTACATGGCGTGATTCCAAAAGAAGGAAAAGGAAAAGTTCTGGTGAGTTTTGATTTAAATGAAAAAGAAGAATTGGTTTGCACCGTTACAGATGATGGAATTGGCATAACAGAATCGAAAAAAAGGAAAAGCGTGTTCAACACCCAGCAAAAATCTTTGGCCATGACGATAGTGCAGGAGCGAACTGAAATCATTAATTCAAAAAATAAAGAAAAAATTGGCATTGAGCTGAAAGAAGGTCCGGAAGGTTCAGGAACTACCGTACGCATGGTTTTCCCATTAGAATATGTTTAGTATTTTTAAATTTGTTTTAAACTTAAAATTTTGTTTACTGCCGTTATAATAGAAGACGAGAACCTCTTTCTCTCCGCATTTAAGTCGGTGTTGCAATCTTCTTGTCCTGCTGTAAAATTATTGGGAGATGCAGGAAGCGTTAAAACTGCGCGGGAATTAATTAATTCCCATAAGCCGGATATTATTTTTCTGGATATTCAGTTATCGGACGGAAGTGCCTTTGATTTATTGAAATTATTACAATCGGATGCGGAAAAAAATCCCGGATTAAAGCTCCGGATAATTTTCACCACAGGCTTTAATCAATTTGCTATTCAGGCTTTCCGTTTTAGTGCGATTGATTATTTATTAAAACCAATTGTGAAAGATGAATTGATGGAGGCAGTCAGCAAAGCCGAAAATCTGATTGCGGCACAGGGTACTGAAAATCAATACAGGGTTTTATTGGAGAACGTAGCAAAAACAGATGTCGAAAAGAAAATTTGCCTTTCTACATCAACTGAAATGCGGATTTGTGAAGTCCATGAAATTATCAGGTGTGAGGCTGAACATAATTATACAACATTTCATTTTACAAGCGGAAAACCTTTAATGATTTCAAAGACCATAAAAGAGTATGATGATATGTTAAAGGATTTTGGATTCGAGAGAGTACATCAGTCACATTTAGTAAATCTGCAACAAGTTAAATCATATCTTAAAAAAGAAGGCGGATATTTACTTCTCAACGATGGAAGCGAAGTACCAATTGCCCGTCGGAAAAAGGATCAGGTTCTCGATAAAATAAAGAAAACTTGATTTCATAACAGCCTCATTATCAAAGTTTCTGAACTAATTAAGCCGAATTGTAATTAAATCTTACCGAATTGTAAATCCGGGTTTTTAGGGGTTTAATAAATGATACATTTGTGTAAACAATAAATTAATCATGCAAAAAAACCTACTATCAGCAGTTAATTTAAAACAGATACGCACAGCGTTAGTTTTATTAATCTTATTTATTAGTCAAATAAATTATTCACAGGCCTGGCAATGGGCGAACAGCGGTGGCGGTACTGCAAGTGATCAGGCAAGAAAAGTGTGTATCGATCCTACAGGCAATATTTATGTTGCCGGAATCTTTAACAGCGGTTCAATTCAAATTGGAACCATAACCATTAACAATTCAGGCGTCGGCTTCGATGCTTATGTTGCTAAGATCAATCCTGCAGGCGTTCCTTTATGGGCCGCTAGAATCGGGGGAAGTGCGACTGAAATGGTAAACGGAATCACCTGTGATGCCATTGGCCGTGTTTATGTTGGTGGTACTTATAGCAGTCCCTTTGTTTCAATTCCGCCAATGACCTATACAAATCTTGGTTCGGGTACGTCGAATGTTTATGTAGCGTGTTTTGATGCTTCAGGTGTAGTACAATGGCTTAACGGTTATGGAGGAACAGGGAATGAGCTTGGAGGAAACCTCGTTTATTCTAACGCGATCTCGGCTCTTTATTTTACCGGAACTTATGAAGACCCAACTTTTGTTATCAATACAACTACTTTAACTAACTCAAGTGCAACCGGTAAAAAAGAAGCATACCTTGTAAAACTAAATAGCTTCGGAACTTTTCAATGGGCAGTTGATGCAGGTTCTGCAGGTTGTGACGACTGGAGTTATGCGGTTGCTGCAGACGCTACAGGTGCTCCTGCCATGCTTGGAACTTTTTCCGGAACAGTTGTAACCGCAACTACAACTATCGGCACCGCTACCCTTACAAGTTATGGTAATCAGGATATATGGATAGGGAAGTATAACAGCAGTGGCACATTCCAATGGGCGCGCAATCTAGGTTCAAGTGGCGGTGGCGACTTTTCTGGCGGGATCGGTGCTGATGCCTCAAACAATTATTATGTATCAGGTTATTATCAAAGCGCTAATTGTATTGTTGGAACAACTACCTTAACCCCTGTTGGCGGTTATGATGCCTTCATTGCTAAATATAATAGCGCAGGCACGGCACAGTGGGCCCAAAAGGCCGCAGGCTTAGGTGACGAATATGCTTATGATCTGAGTGTTGATGGAAATGATAGCCCTTATATGATCGGTACTTTCTCAGGTACGGTAATGACTGTCGGCACAACGACATTAAGCAATTACACACCTGGTTCTACTACAGATGTTTTTATTGCTAAATATAACACTTCAGGCGTTGCTCAATGGGGTGCAAAGGCTGGTGGCCCAGGTAATGAGACAGGGAATTCCTGTGCTGCAGATGCAGTCGGAAATGTATATGCTGCCGGAATCATTGGTGGTATGGCGACATTTGGTGCCTATACCGTGAATAATTTAGGAGGAAATGATCCTTTCTGGGCTAAGATCGGATGTTTAACAACATCAGTCAGCGGCGCTTCTTCAGCTTGTCAGGGTTCATCCGTTACACTAACGGCTTCCGGAGCTACCACATACAGCTGGAGTACAGGTGCAACTACAACAACTGTTTCAGTTTCACCTACAGTTACAACAGTTTATACTGCCACCGGAACTTCCGGTGCCTGTGTTGGAACACCGGCTTCATTTAGTGTAACATTTTTACCTGCCAGTTTAAGCGCCGGCTCCAATCTGAATTTGTTGTGTAAGCAAAAAGCGGTACTCAATGCCACTTGTAATCCTGCTTCACCAACAGCAGTAGCTTGGAGTCCGGCCACTAATTTGAGCAGTTCTTCAGTTTTAAACCCTACAGTTACCGGCGGCGCAGCTACAACTTATACCGTGAATGTAACACTGAATAATGGTTGTATTAAATCCGGCACGGTGAATGTTTCTACATACGCACAAACGCCTGATATTTGTGAAGTAACGGTTGACAGTTTAGGATTTAATAATGAAATCTATTGGGAGAAAACATTATATCCGCAGGCTGATAGTTTTATCGTTTACCGTGAAACAAGTTTAAATACTTATAAAAGAATTGGCGGGCAAAATTATTCTGCTTTCAGTATGTATGTTGATACTAAAAGAAGTATTGGTCCGGCTAATGGCAACCCGAATCTAACTTATTACAAATACAAACTACAAATAAAATACTCTTGTGGCAATACTAGTAAGATGAGCTTATTGCACGAAACAATTTTTATA
>CAZRNW010000106.1:0-9317 GCA_964601535.1 uncultured Flavobacteriaceae bacterium | reverse complement strand
TTTGTTCATACAATTGCCAGAAAAGAATCGCTTTTGTGTTTTTGTGTGTGGCTTTTAAAATGCATTTTCCTTTTTCTCCTTTTTCTGTAACAGGAATGTAAATTTTAAATCCTTCACGCGGATAAATAATATCAAGCTGATGAATATTTAATTCGCTCGCACACTCCGGTAAATATTCAGGTAATGGTTTGTAAAATAAGCTGTGTTGCTTATAAAAATATTCCTGTGTCGGCGAAACAACAAACCAAGGCACATGTTGCATTTTGTTGACCGAATAACAATTGCTGTTCACGCGGTATTTTCCGGTTTCATCTAAGTGAATAATTTTATGGTAAGGACAAACATTTGTCTTTTCACCACCGCTTGGCATAAGTTGAACAGAAATATCCGGACAAACATCCGATGCTTTAAACCCGCTGGCTTTACAAACTTTTAATGGAATCATATCCGCCGTTGGTTTAGCGAACCATTTTTTCTCACCCAATAAATTAAATATCGCGAACATTAAAGGAGCAGCCGCGCCTGTTCCGGTTAATTCGGGACGACCTTCGCCATCAGCGTTTCCTACCCAAACTGCGACTGTGTATTTTGCATTCACACCAACTGCCCAGGCATCTCTGAAACCATAACTCGTTCCTGTTTTCCAGGCGATTTTGGTGCGGGATAAAAATTGCATCCAACCAACATAATCTTGCGGACGAATTAATTCTGTCATCGCATTAAACGTAAACCAAATGCTTGACGCTTTTAAAACATCTTCTTTTTGTGTGGCGGTTTTACGAGGAGGCGTTTCTTTTTGTAAATAAATTAAAGGGTGATAAGAATTAGGTGCATATTTATTTCTGGAATTGGAATAAGACAATAAACTTCTTCCCATTGAGGAATAAGCTCCCGAAATATCCCAAAGCGTTGCTTCTCCTCCACCTAAAATTAACGAGAGACCGTAATGCGTTGTCGGTTTATTGAAATTCTTAAAACCTATTTGCTTTAAACGATAATGAAATTTCGCTGTTCCGTAATCCAATAACATTTTCACTGCCGGGACATTTAATGAACGGGCTATTGCTTGATTCGCGGGAACAAGACCATCATAAGTTAAATTAAAGTTTTTTGGTCCGTATGACCCGATTTGTGTTGGGATATCTTCCAATAAAGAAGCAGGGAGAATTTTATTTTCATTCAACATAAACGCATAGAGAAACGGTTTTAAAATACTGCCCGTACTTCTTGGTGCGCTGATAACATCTACATAATTCTCGTGTTCGTTTTTTTCCGAATAAGAATTCCCGATATACGCCAATACATTTCCTGTTTCAGTTTCTATGACTAAAGCACAGGCATTATGAATTTGATTGCCGGATAAATTTTTACTGTGTTTGTTCAGTTGCTCCGCAACCTGAACCTGCAGATTTTTATTGATGGTGGATTTAAAAATTTGTTCGCCACCTTTTTCATTAATACAACGGTTTAATAAATGATTTGCTAATTGCGGAACAGGATAAGGTTTATCCGGTAAAGGTTCTTCTAAGGATAATTTGTAAGTGGCTTCATCAATTATTTTTTTATCGCAGAGTTTTTTAAGCAGACCATTTCTTTTTTTCAATAAACGCACATGGTTTTTACCAGGGTAAATTAAGGAGGGAGAGTTTGGCAACACTGCCAACAAAGCACTCTCCGCCCAGCTCAATTTAAATTCACTTCTTCCAAAATAACGCCAAGAAGCAGCTGACAAACCAACCACATTACTTCCGAAAGGGGCGTTGCTTGCATAAGCATTGAGAATAGAAGATTTTTTATAAGACATTTCAATTCTTAAAGCCAAAAGCATCTCCACAATTTTGTGATAATAACTCCGGCTTTGATTCCCCCGCATCATACGAGCCACTTGCATAGTAATGGTACTTCCCCCACTCTTAACTTTACCTGAACTTACATTCCGTTTTATAGATTTGAAAATAGAAACAGGATTAATACCGGGATGATAATAAAAATATTCATCCTCAAACAAAGTAATACACTCCGCAAACTTAGCAGGAATACTATCGTTTTGCGGATAACGCCACTGACCATCACTCGCAATTTGCGCCGACAATAACTGATTATTAGCATCCACCAAAACCGTACTGCAAGGCTTATCAAATAATTTAGAAGGCAACCACCACCAATAAATCAAACCCACTATTAAAAAAATAGTGAGTTTGATTTTATGCCTGAGAATAAAGGCTTTTATTTTTTGTAAAGAAGACAAGAACTCATTGATTAATCACTGAAAACATTTCCTTATTCATTTTGTCATTTTCGGGAAAGGACATATTTATTACTTCGATACAAGCTTTCTTAAAATCTTCATAGAATTCTTCACACTTTATATTAACTCTACCTGTTTCACTTACTTCAAGATGCTTGTAAGAATCTCTTTTGCTTGAAACATTGATTCTACTCTTTGGTATAAAAGTATGGGAATACCCATTTCTTATAGAATCCCATAGACGCGTTGGAGCTCCAAGAAATTCTCTGTACTTTTCCAACGCTTTCAATTCCTTTATTGAACGTTCCCAATCATCTTTAGCATCTCCCTTAAACCAATCTTGATTAGTTGCATCAATCGCCTTACCTAAAAATTCAAACCCAATAGCTAAAGTAGAAAATGAAATATATGGATGTGAGTTTACAACTTGCTCCAATTCATTTATCAAAACAGCTTGAATGAATTCCTTCGGTTTCATATTCTACTTCCCCGCTACTTTATCATCCTTCTGCTTCACCACTTTTATCCACTGGCCTTTTGTTCTTGCAAAAACACTCTTATCGTACATTGCTTCTACATTTATGGCAGGGAGATAATATTTACCCGCGTAACTGGCGTTCAACAATAAATTAAAGGTTTTGGTTTCGTTGGTGTACAAATCAAAATAGGTGTTCACTCTGTCGTCACGAATATCCTGATAAGTATAGCCTGAATTTTTAAGAGCAGCTTCATTATCATCCATCTTCGCGTTGTGAATTTCCCAACCAGATGGAATATAGTTTATCAAGGCTAAGTTTTTCAATTCACCCATCAAACCTAAATTCTTAACCGTTACAGTCAACATGAAATTAGTTCCTTGTTGCAATTCAGTCGGGTCAATTACATTTCCGCCCATGTCTTTATACATCACAGAAGCGATAATGTTTTCGTTGCCTTCTACTTCTTCTCCAATTGGCGGTTTGCCGCGGTTAATTAATCTTGCATACAACATGCCTTTTCCATTATTTTCAATACTGTAATTAATAGTGGTTGCATTTTTGAAGCTAATTGGTATTTGTGTGATGGCAGAGTTTCCTTTTATCTCCACTTCTTTACCATTTACTTTTACAGTTGCTTGCATAGCTGAAGCACCACCGAATTTTTTAATGAATTCAGAAACCGCTACTAAACCAAAGGCTGTTGTTTGTGTACTCAACCAATTTTTAGAAGACAAGAAATCAGAAACCTTTTTCAATTGCGTAAAGGCTTGTTGTTTTTTATTCATCAAACATAGAGTTTGTAAAATAATAGACTCATCCCTATCCGAAGAACCATAAGTATAATAATTCACTCTATAATACGGAATAGTTGTCGCCGCCTTCGCAATTAATTTTTCTGCTTCATCCGTTTGTCCTATTTGCGCATAAGAAGCGGCTAATAACCAACGGGCTTGGTCTGACAAACTATAAAACTCACGTAAACGGTTCATCGCACTCATTGCAGGTTGATTTGCTAAAGCGAGAACATATAAACGGTACGCTTGCATCACATCATTATTGAAATATTTATTTTTCGCAAACTCATAACTCATCGCTGCATTTTTCTGGTACTTCAATAAATTGCTTTTCAAACCTGCAGGCAACATGTATCCTTTTTTCTCAGCAAGAATTAAGAAATGTCCGGCGTAAGTAGAACCCCAATCATTCGCTTCATTCATGCCTTGCCAGTATGCCATAGCGCCACTTCCAATTTGGAATTTGCGGATTTCATTAATACCATGCTTGATATTATTTTCTACTTCTGTTTTACGCTCTGCACTTAAATCCATAATATCGGTTAAATACAATTGCGCGAATGCACCTGATGTAGTTTGCTCAATACAGCCGTGAGGATAAGTGATTAAATAATGTAAACGCTCTTCCAAATTAATCGGCGGAATGGTTGACAATTCTAACATACCTGTATTTGTTCCTGATAAACCGACAGGAATTACATTTCCTGATTCAGTTTTCCCTGCATCTACCCAGAAATCTTTAATAGTACTTTGGTACGGATTCGGATTGCGCACATCTAATTCTATTTCGTAAACAGAAGTATGTCCACCACCATTAGCCGTAATTTTTACTTTAGCAATGCCGGTTTGATTTTTCACTTTCAAATCAAACACCACTAATTTTTCATCATCCTTACCAACGTTAACGGTTTTTGATGCACCTCCAACAGGTTGTAATAATCCATTCACCTCAACTTTAACTGTAGTTGAGCCAATGTTTTTATCTCCACCAAAAACAGAAACCGGTAATTTCACTTCTTCAGTTACACTTAACACACGCGGTAAAGTTCCCAATACCATTAACGGTGCTTTTACAGGTGTGGTTTTTTCAGTATGACCGTAAGCGCCTTTGTATCCTGCGATTAACATTGTTCTTACAGAACCAACATACATTGGTAATTTAAACTTCACATCTTTTTTCTCGCCTTTATTTAAATGGAAAGGACCAAAGAATCTAACCATTGGTTTAAAGCGGTTTGCTTTTGCGCCATCATCTCCTGCTTCGCTGCCATCACCACCTATACTTAAAATGCGTTCTAAGTCTGCACCGAATGCCCCTATCACATTATCGTAAACGTCCCAGGTTTTTACACCTAAAGCTTCTTTACTGTAAAATGCATTCCAAGGATTTGGTGTTTTGAAACGTGTGATGTCTAATAAACCTTCATCAACAACTGCTAATGTAAACGCCATCTCTTTAGAATTTTCTTCACCAACAGTAATCGTTACATTTTGTTCAGGCACTAAAACCGAAGGCATTGTAATGGTTGGTTTCAAATGTGTTTCAGGATCATCAATATTAATTGGAACAACACCATACAAACGAATTGGTAAATCATTTTTACGGGTGTGAGGCTGCATTAAGGAAACATGAACATAAACGTTCGGCGCCATCTCCGGTTTAATTTTGAATTTGAAAAGTGTACTTCCTTTCTCTGTTTCTAACCAATGCGCTTCTAAAACTTTGCTTCCGTTTTCAATAGTCACTAAAGCTCTTCCTTTATCAGGAGAAGGTATTGTTACTGTAGCTTCATCACCTGTTTTGTAAGATGTTTTATCGGTGGTGAATTGCAACATATTCGAGATAATTTTACTATCCTCTCCTCCGCCTCTTTCCATCCAGTTCGACCAATCGAAATAAGTTATGGCAGTTGACGAATGTCCGCTGTGCGTATCAGTCACTTTAATTAAATATCTTCCCCATTCATTTTCTTTAATATTAACTTTTACTTTGGCGTGACCATTACTCGAAGAAACAATTTCTGTCATGATTGGTTTATGATATTCATCCGAAGCGTAATTCGCCAATTCATCGTTGTACTGATCCCACCACCATCTCCATTCTAATTTATACAATTCGAATTTTAAATCCGTACGCGAAGTTGCATTGCCTTTATAATCGCAAGTGGCGATTTCAATCATGTGGTCTTTGCCTGTATAAAGAATTCCTGAATTTCTTTCTCCTTCAGGTAATTTTACTCCCACGTATCTTTCGTAGGGTGAATAATCTATAGAAAAACGGTCAACGCTAAATGCTCCGCCTTCTTCATAAACTTTTGTATTGAAGCTGGCGCGTAAGAAACCGGGAGCGCTCTTTTCTAAATTTAAGTTCAAAGGAATGGTTGCATTTCCCTTATCATCCAGTTTATCATTAAACACACTAATGTTTTGCGCTTCGAAACGCAAGGTCTGATCATCAAAATTATAATCTTTGAATTTTTCGAATTGCGTATAGCCTGAACTTAAAGCCACATCAATTGTCGCCGGTAAATTATGAACTACAGCGCCAGTTAACCAATTTGCGTGTAAATGAATATCATTTGGCACAGCTCCGTTTATTAATTTATTATCCGCAACATCCACTTGAATTTTCAAACGGTTTGGCATAATGGTTTCTATACGGATACTCTTGTAAAATTTAATAGAACCAATTTTTACTTCCGCATTCCATAAACCGGTTGGTGCATTTTTATCAGTAAGCGTTGTGAAGTTGTAGAAACCATCCACACTCTTATTATTGATGATGCGTTTGTAAGTTTGTCCTTGCGGATTCGTCAATTCAAATATTACTGGATGTCCCGCAGGAATGGAACCTAATTTATCTTCCAAAATAAAATTCAGGAATAAAGTATCACCCGGACGCCATACACCGCGTTCACCGTAAATAAATCCTTTCACACCTTTTTTAATGTATTCACCCGAAACATCGTACATGCTCAACGACAATGAAGTTCCATCTTCCAAACGCAAATAAGCACGCTCTTTATCTCTCTTCGCCACTAAGAAACTTGCTTTTTGTTTAATGTTGATGAAGGCTTGTCCGTCGCCATTGGTTTTACAAGTATGAATTAATTGTTTTTGATAATCGTATAATTCTAAAGTCACATCTTTTAAAGGATCTGTACTAATGATATCATTCGCTACCACAAACAAACTTCCGTCGTTTCCTTTTTTAAGTGTTAAACCAATATCGGAAGCGATGATGTTTTTTGAGACTGTGCGTTCGTACTGACGGTAATACATCGATTTACATGGATTATCACGATTACTCCAGTCGTACTCGCCGTCGCTATCGCCGCCTTCCTCACCATAATAATCATAACCGCCATAATAATCATCATAATAATAACCGAAGTACGACACTTCGTTTTCATCTTCCGGCTGTTTAATTTCTTCCATTTCAAATTTGTCATCCACAGAATTTCCTAAACAGGGATAGGTGGAATACGATTTTTTGAAATTCATTTGCACGCGGTAAATCGCGCCCGGTTCAGTTTTGATTAAAGAAGATAAATCGAGAGAGAATTTTTTCCACACACCGAAATCAGCCGGATTAGTAATTCCTAAATTAATTCGCTTCTCAATAATTTTCTTTCCTACTTGAGCAAGATTACCGCCGCCATTCATGTCATTGGTTTGTAAAAACTGAAGAACGTTGTTTTCGTAAATCTTAATAATTTTTACATCCACCGCCATTAAATTCACCGTCTCAAACGGTAAGGATAAACCATTTGTAGAAGGTAAAATAGTTCCGTTGCCTGTAAAACGCACTTCCGGTTTAAATTCGTTGAATTTGATACTGTGTTCTGAAGCTTCCCCTAAAATTTGTCCTTTGGTATCTTTTACATTCTCGCCAACAGTTAAAGTGTAAGTTTCTGATTGTACTTTATTAGGATAAACCAAAACCTGGTTATTATTAACGATGTATTTTAAATCTTTTAATCCGCCGATATCAATTAATCCTTCCAGCGTTTGATTTTGATCTACAGGATTTGAAAAATTCAGCAATACAAATTGTTCGTTATCACTTTCAACTCTTGTTCCCAACAATTTGAATTTACCTCTGGCAGGAACATCAAATGTTTTGGTTTGATTGTATTCCACATTAAGACCTTGCCCGTTACACGAAATACTCATTTTATCAACACCATTAGCCGGACGCTCGATACTGTCGATTAAAAATTTATGTACAGTTTGTTTATCGTTGTGCACCCATTTTACTTTATACCCGCTGTTTCCCAACTTTGCGGCTAAGGTTTTTTCTACTGTAGCTTCATCGGCAAAATCGGCTGTAGAAACTGTCCCGGCAAGTGAATAATATTGGAAATCGTTATTATGGTAAGATTTTAATTCGTTAACCTGTAATTGTACGGATTGCTTTATAGATTGAAAAACAAATTCAAATTCCTTTAATTCATCTTTCACTTCCATTAATTTATTTAAATGGAAAGTAGCTTTGTATAATTTCCCCGGTTCCAAACGGTTCTTTGGTTTAAACTCCATCGTTTGCGCGTCTTTCCAAACCACATCACCTTCAATTGATGGCTCGAAAGAAAAATATTCTTCCTTTAAAGGCGTATTCAACTGAGTTGCGTTTGCAAATTCCGTAGCAAACTTTATTTTAATGGTTGAACCGGTTGAAATGTACCCGGTGGTGAAAGCGCTGATGTAACTCGCAAACTCGGGATTAATTTTGTTTGCGGGTCCGTTATTGTAATTGCTGCCGGTTAATGATTTAAAAAAATCGCGGTTGTTGTACAACAATACGGTTGATGCAGTAATAGCTACGCCTACTGCCATCCATTTAATTTTGTTTAATAACATAAAGTGTGTTGGAATTTGAGATTAAAATTAATCCTTTTACTAAGGTGCGGGGTTTTAGTTGCATTGTGACTTGTTAGAAATTGTTAACGATAACTATTAGCTTAATATTTTTGTTTGGGCGTTGCCTTCGGCCCGGGCTGCTACAGGCTCCACTTCGTTCCGGCTTTTGGCCTTCAGCCAAAGAGCTAAACCTTCCGCATCCCTAACGCTGATTGTCATAATTTATAGATGTTGGTTTATTAAAAATCCATATTCTTATTAAAAAAATAATTGGGAACTGTATAGATTTTCAAAAATGCTACAAATTGTAGCAACGTCCTGTTTAAAAACGGACTACATTTACCGCATGAACGAGAACTTAGACGCTAACGAAGAGAACCTTTCCGCCTCTGACAAGGAGCTTGAAAAGGCCTTGCGACCTATAGAGTTCAGTGATTTCAGCGGACAAGAAAGCGTAGTGGATAACCTTAAGGTTTTTGTGCAGGCCGCCAAACAAAGGGAGGAAGCCCTCGACCATGTTCTGTTACATGGACCTCCGGGTTTAGGTAAAACCACCCTTGCCCATATTATTGCCAACGATTTAGGGGTTAACCTTAAAGTAACTTCGGGTCCCGTTCTTGATAAACCGGGCGACCTTGCCGGACTCCTGACTAATCTTGGCCCGAACGATGTTTTGTTTATTGATGAGATTCATAGATTGAGTCCGATAGTGGAAGAGTATTTGTACTCGGCCATGGAAGATTTTAAAATTGATATTATGATTGATTCAGGACCGAATGCCCGTTCGGTTCAGATTAAATTAAACCCATTTACTTTGGTTGGTGCCACCACCCGCAGCGGATTATTGACTTCCCCGCTCCGCGCCAGGTTCGGCATTAACTCCCGCCTCAATTATTACGACAGTAAAATACTAACAGGAATTATTGAGCGTAG
>CAZRNW010000105.1:0-9334 GCA_964601535.1 uncultured Flavobacteriaceae bacterium | reverse complement strand
CACTCGAAATCCAGATGTTATTATCCTTATCTTCACAAACACCATTGGTGTGAAAATTTTTTAAGCCTTTAATTTCGTTAAACCGTTTTATGTCTCCAAAATTGTCGAGGTAATAAATCAAAGTACCCGGTGAGCAAATCCAAACCCTTTTTTTTGAGTCTTTAAAAACAAATTTAACGTTGTTATGCAACAAACCCGATTCAGTATTGAGAAGCCTGTAACTATAATCTACAGGGTTAATTATATATAAGCCCGAAGTGGTGCAGACTAAAATATTTTCCGCATCGGCTGTTATATAGTTGATAATTAATTTTTGGTTAACTGTTTTGAGATTTATTTTTGATATTTTTCTGAAAAGCGTGTCGCTGTAAAATAATTCTCCTTCCGAATTTGAAAAAATGAAATTTGTTTTAAATTGAATTAATCCATTAACTGTTTTGCCTTTTACTGATGGATGCTGAACGTAGTCAATTTTATCATTCGAAAAATAACCTAGTCCTTCACTGGATGCCAGCACAACCTTGCCATGAATTTTTAAAGAGGCATGAATGGAAACCTTGTGCCCGGGCTGACTCAGATAATTAAAACTGTATAATTCATTCGTGAGCTGCTGAAGTCCGTTACCGTAAGTCCCAATCCAAAGGTTATCTTCCCTGTCGATAAAAATACTTTGAACAGCATTGGAGGTTAATCCGTTTTTCATAGTATAATTAAAGATGCTTCCTGTTTGGGTATTAATTTTGTAAATTCCGTTATCACTTGTAGCAACATAAATATTCGAAAAGCGGTCGGTAATTACTTTAGTAAAATAAGTTCCTTCAGTTTTATTAAGTTTGAAAGTGTCTATTGGCGTTAGCTTATTGTCGGCCCTAAATGTCAAAGCACCTAATGTATTATCCAGTATAACAAGATTGTCGCCGGGGATATTGAGCCGCATGAGTGCTCCGTCTGTAAGAGGCTGTTTTTTTGTTAAAGTATAATTCTTTGAGAGGAGTGCTTTTGTTTTAATACTGTATATCCCATCCGGTTTAAGCAATAGCAATTCGTCTTTTAATATAATAATTTTCAAAACTTCATTAAAGGCTTCTTCGTGCAGATTGGTATATTCTTTTGTTTCTTCATCATATAAAATAATTCCTTCGATGCTTTTTAAGAATATGTATTTGTTAGTGGTAATTTCTAATATCTGAATTATTCTGGAGCCAATCTCTTCTTTAAATTTAACAGCTTCAATAGTACCGTCATTCTTTATAACCGTAATTCCTCCTTCAAGATGCCCTAACCAGGTTTTATTCTCGTGGTCGTTATAAATGGTTGTAACAAAGTTATTGGCTAAACCAGATTCTTTATTTAATATTTTGAATTTATTGCCGCCATAACAGGTTAAACCATTACCGGTTGCTATAAATAAAAATCCTCTGCTGTCCTGATTGATATCGTTAATAAATGATTGTGATAAGCCATCATCTTCCGTAAATGTTCTGAATGAGAAAATTTGCGGGAAAAGAGAGAAAGAAACAAAACAAAACAGATATAGCAATTTGTTTTTCATTTGCTGCTGCGATTATTTTGTTACTTTTATTTTATAATTATACTTTGGTACTCCGCCAATAGGAACTGCATAAAACGGCAGAGATTCCCCATACTGGTTTGCTATAAAAACAGTTATGTTGTTATTCTTCACAGGCTTTTTCTTTATAAACTGCACATCAAGCGAAGTGTTCAATTCCTCAGCAACTATTTTATGCGTTGATGTTTCCCAGTTTGGTGCTTTACTGATAGAGCTTTCTTCGCCTTTTTTAGCAACAGAAATAATCCTGATTACGCCTTCCTCGTCGTAATCATAAACATTCACGTTAATTGAAACAATTCCTTTCGATACAAAAGGATAGAGGTGACAAAGCGTAAATTCTTTATCGTACGAACGGAAACAATACTCATAGGTAAAAATATTTCCGCCCTCAACTTTAATATTATCTTCTTTTGAAGCTGACAGACTTAATTTATAAAGATTACCGTCATCGCCATCCTGACCTTCAACAACCAGTTTAAAAACATAACCGTTTAAATCAGGTTGCAATTCGCCTTCAAGAGGATTTACAGGACCAAAACCGAACCATTTTTCGTCTAATGCTTTATCCTCGCCGAATGTTTTAGTATGTAGTAGAGTGCCGCTATTGTAATTGCCTTTCGGATCGGTTTTTTTTGCATCTTCATTACTATGGGCACCTTTACCGCCATATAATGTAAATTTTGTTTTCGAATTAAATCCACCACGGTTTTCATCAAGCTTCCCGCCGTTATCGGCGTCATAAATTCGGATGAAAAAAGGTGTTTTTATATCCTGAGGAATAGTGAAAAAATATATTTGAATATTATCATCGTCACCCCATGTTTTATCAGCACCCTTGCTAAATGTTACTAAATAAGGAATATTCTCATCGATAGAAGGCATGATTTGAGATAATAAACTATTTATTGTGAGAAGAAAGGTGAGGCAGGGGATGGTTTTTCTCATAGGGTACAGTACAATATTACTGTAAGTATACCATATTTAATTTTTATTTACAACAAAAATGCCCTTATGCTCCAGATTTTCAATATAAATCCTTTTTCCCTTGTAAAATACCGATACAAATGCATCAGATTGACCGGCAATAACCACTTTTTTATTCAATTCGAAAGCTTCTCCCAGTGTTTTAAAACTACCGCCAATTGTAACCCTTACTACACCTCCGTTTAGCGATTCTACATGAATTTCCCCCAGGTTTTGAAGCCTTGGAAAATCATAATTTTTCCGGTATTTGAAAACCGCAATTTGCACTTTAAATTCAAGTCCATCAGCACTGATATGTCCGTATTTTTCAGTGTACATCACAATTTTCTTTTGGATATTGGTCCGGGCTTCAAATTCGCCGGAATGAGATACTGCTTTGTCATTTGCAGTTTCATAAATGGTTGTTTCAGCTTTAATATTTCCTTCAACTTGTTCTGCAGGGATTTCTTTTCCTAAAAACAAACCTTTCTTTTCCAGATTCTCAATATAAACCCGCTTGCCTTTATAATAAACAGAAACAAAAGCATCCTCTTGTCCTGCATTCACAACTTTCTTTGTAAAATTAAAAGCCTCACTTAACTTATTGAAAGAGCCTCCAATGGTCATTCTGTTGATACCATCGGCATGTTCTTCGTTTTTTATTTCTCCTAATCCGGCTAGTTTAGGAAAATGATAAGATTTTCTTTTGCGGAAAGCACCCACCTGAACACGGAATTCTAAATCTTTTATTGAGATATCGCCATATTTCTGAAGGTAATATTCCATTTTTTTCTGAACGTTGGTTAAGGAATTAAATTCTTTTTCGTTGCTGATGTTCAGGTTTTCATTGGGATCTATAAGCGGTTCTTTGTTTTTTTGTTTCTCATTGTTTGTAATTGTGTTTTCTTTTTCTTTTGTTTCCGGACTACTTTTTCCGGATATGGAATTGTTGCTTTGCTTATCAGGTATTTCTGAAACCGAATTTATTGATGCAGGTTCGCTGTTTTTATTTTCAATAAAAGTTTGAGGCGATGAAGCGATAACAGAATCTCTTATCGCATTAAGCTGCGCTTCTTCAAAAGTGGCAGGATGAATGTTTTTCGATTGATCGAAAATAATTTTATCGTTTTTATATCCGATCACTACAGGGTTTTTTATTCCTGCTTTTAATGACCTTTGATAATATTTTTCTATAGCGTTTAATTTATTTTCATTACCGTACGTGTAATGATATTCGTTATTGATAATGTTTTCTGCAACTCCAATTAACCCTTTCTCATGGAGCAGTGATGTATCCTTTCTGGTTTTACTTGTCCCGAAATGAACTTTGAAAGTAACGCTTTCCTGTTCTTTTAACAGCAATAAGGTATCAGCAGTCGCTAATGAATAAGCTAATCGGTTTTTTGGACCAGGCACTGCCTGATCTAATTCTTTTTTTCCTGCTTTAGCCGCAAGCAGCGACTTTATCTCTTTCCCGAGTTTTTGTCCATTCAATCCTTTTTTATTGTAAAGCGCAATGTCTTCATCAGTCAACAAACTCATCACTAAAACCGAATCACTTTTAAATGCTTTGTAGGTGTATTTTATTAATTCATCTTTAAATTTTCTTTGCTCAATAGCAGCCCATTGGTTTTGTTCAACGCAGACAATATTTTTCGTAGTACATAAAAGTTCTTTCTTTTTTGTTCTGGTATTTATTGTAACAGCGCCGAGTGTTATTTTATAAACTCCGGGTTTTGAAAATGAATGCAGAAACTCTTTTTCCCTAAGTCTTTTCTTTTCTGTTTCAAAATAATAGCCTTCAATTTTATTATCCGGTAAATAAGTCCAATCTGTATTAACTAAAAAGTTTTTGTGCACAGGAACAGTATCCAGACAGTTTATTTTAAGCTGTATAATCGAATCCACTTTCAAATCGAAGGTCGCCTGACTCATGAAAACTGTTTTCGTAAGCGAATCAATAATGTTTAAGTTGATTAAATATTTTCCTGGTCCCGGAAAGCAATGTCTCACACTTAATCCTTTTTGTTTGGTGCCATCCCCCAAAAGCCACTCGTAATAAAAACCTTTGGCTTCTTTTGTATCCAGGGTGCTTTCTTCACTCAGGTTATAACAATAATCTTCCGGTATATTATCCTTACAATTAGTGAATGTAGGCCAGGTTTGACGGTAAAAATAAATATCGTCCTGCCCGTCTTCACGGTTAGAAGAAAAATAACCGCTTTCCTGCAATGAATCTACATAAATCGAAAAATCATCTTCTGTTGAATTCATTGGTGAACCCGCATTCTGAATCTCAGTTGACTTTCCGGTGGATGTATATTTGTATAGATCAAGTTTGCCAAGTCCGCCCGGCCTGTTGCTGGAAAAATAAATTTCGTTTTCATTTATTACAAAAGGGAAAAACTCATTCTCTTCCGAATTAATAAAATCACAGTTTTTGTAATTGCCCCAAGTTTCATTAAGTTTTTCGGCAAAATAAATGTCTGTTTTACCTTTTCCGCCTTCCATATTCGAGGAAAAGTATAGTTTGTTGTTATAAACATAAGGATGGGCTGCCGAAAAAGTATCAGCAAGAACTAATTCAGGAACAGGTTCCAAAAACACATCATTTTGAAGTACTGCAGAGTAAATAGCCAGCTTAAATTTTTTTGGATTGTTTTCACAGGGAATATCGGTACTATAATATAATTTTGACGTTGCTTTATCAAAAAAACATCCGCCCTGATTTAACGGAGTATTAATAGCGCTGTTTAAGGGTTTTGATTGCGTAATATTTAATGGGCTTTGAATCGTACCGGAATATAAATCCAGCATTTGATGCTGACTGGAGGTTTCCATACTAATCACTCCCACTTTTCTTTCCTGTGAAGAGGTGTAGTAAAAGGAATTTCCGTTAACGTATGGACCGAATTCAGATTCGTCAGTGTTTTGTTTAATAGGATTTATTTCAATTTTGCTGGGGTCAAATAGCGGGTTACTTTGTGCAAATCCCTTTACAGCAACAATGAAGAGTAAACAGGAGACAAGTAACCTATGCATAAGAGTTATCAGAAATACCTCGGGGTTGGTGCATCTGTAAATTTACCAAAAAAGTAGTTAAGCATAATTTCATGCGTCCCTGAGTTGTATTTCCGTAAAGGTCCGACAGAATAGTCGTATGCGTAACCGAACTTAAACTTTTTATTAACAGAGAAGTCGAAATAAGTTACAATGGCATCTTTATTCCGGTATGCAAGACCGACCCCTAGCATATCATTGAAATAAGCAGTGCAGTTCAAGTCAAATTGTACAGGTGAATTTCTGATCTGTCTTATCAATAGAGATGGTTTTAGGATGATATTCTCTTTAATTTTGATAATTGCACCTCCAATGGCATTAAACTCATAGAAACCGGCTTGTTTTTTTATTTTGACTAATTCAGGAGAAGAGATACCAAAAAACATTTTCTTATTATAATAATAAATTCCTGCTCCGGTATTAAATAAATTTAATGCAGGAGAATTTGCAATAAATGTAGCATCACCTTCAGATGTTACCCGCAATTTCGAAAAGTCATAAAAAACTCTTTTGTAGGCAGGCTGTAAAGCAAAGGAAACAGTGTTTTTTCTGTCGATTTTTACCCGGTATGCAATTGCAAGTTTTAAACTATTGGTACTGGTATAACCAATTTTATCATTATCATATTGCAAGCCCACCGAAAGATTTTTCGGCTTAATTTCCATGCTTGATAATAAACTTATATTTTGCGGAGAGCCATTAAAGCCGGCCCATTGTTTCCTGTAAACTAAAGTTAAATCTAAAGCTTTCTTTTGTCCGGCATAAGCCGGATTAATGGCAAAGGTATTAAATAGATAATTGGAGCTTAGGCTAGAGTGCTGCCCAACCATGCTGTTCGCAAAGAATAAAATAACAAATATGTATTTTAAAATCCTCATCTCTTAATTAATAAATAACCTGTTTTAACGTCGTTATCTAATTTTATCACATAAAAATAATTGTCCTCTGCTAAAGGTTTACCATCCTGATTAACCCCATTCCAGTTGTTTTTGTAATTATGGTCTTCAAATTCAACATTGCCCCAGCGATTAACAATCTTCACTTCTATCTGCTTATAATAATCTGCGATTGGGATTTCCAGATAATCATTAATCCCGTCCCCATTCGGTGAAATAGCATTCGGAATCTCTAATACAATTAGTGTAATATTTAATTCATCCGAAGTCGAACCACAGGTTTCTGTTATGGTCCATTTAATTGTATTTACACCCGGATTCAAATAAGTTAACTGGGTTGAATTCTGATTAGGATTTCCAATGGTAAAACTTCCGCCAACAAATGTCCATTGTCCTGTACCGGAAACCGGTAAGTTTCCATTAACATTAAAGCTTGTGACATAAATGGTTGTATCATTTCCTGCAAAGGCCTGCTGAACCGGTGGAAGTACAATTAATAAAACTGTATCGGAACTTGTTGGGCAATTGCCATTTCCTGTTGTCCAAACTAAAGAATTTGTTCCAGTTGATAATGAAGAGATACCTGAATTATTTACAGTCGGATTTGCAATGGAACCTGTTCCTGTAATTACCGACCACCAGCCTGAACCGATAGTTGGCGCGTTTCCGGCAAGTATTGTTGAATTCGGACATAAAATCTGATCCGGTCCGGCGTTTGGAGGCGTTGGAAGCATTAATAAAACAATATTAACAGTATCAGAAGTGGAAGGACAAACTCCATTAGTGTTAGTCCACACTAAAGTATTTGTTCCGGTTGTTAAACCGCTAATGTCTGAAATATTAAGTGTAGGGGAAGTAACTGTTCCGCCTCCGCTTAATACCGACCAAGTAGCAACGCCAATTGATGGAATTGAACCATTCAGGTTCGTTGTTGTTGTAGTTAAACAAAATGCCTGATCTGCTCCCGCACTAACAGATGAAGGATTAGCATCCACCATAATATTAACAGTGCTGGTTGAATTCGGACAAGTACCATTAGAAGTTGTCCATACAAATGAATTTAAGCCTGTTGATAATCCAGTAACTTGTGATGTGTTTAATGTCGGAGTTGTTACAGACGCGGTACCTGTTATTACCGACCAAACTCCTGTTCCAATTGAAGGAATATTTGAGTTTAGTGTTGAACTTGATGCACAGATTGTGAAATCAGTTCCGGCGTTAGATGTTGTGGGATTAGCATCTACAAAAATAGAAACTGTGCTTGTTGAAGCAGGACAAACGCCATTTACAACCGACCATTCAAAAATATTAGTTCCTAAAGTTAATCCTGTAACGCCTGAAGAATTTAAAGTTGGAGTTGTTACAGAAGAACCGCCTGAAATTACAGACCAGTTGCCAATTCCTACTGTTGGTGTGTTAGCACTAAGGGTTCCTGTTGATGAACAGATTGTTTGATTTAATCCTGCAATAGAAGCTGTAGGCAGCGAGTCAACAATAATATTTACAGTATCCATCGATGACGGACAAGTACCGTTGGATGTTGTCCATGCAAATGAATTTACACCATTCGATAAACCACTTACTACTGAATTATTTAAAGTTGGCGTTGCAATGGCCGAAGTTCCTGTGATGATAGACCAAATACCTGTTCCTATGACAGGAATATTTGCATTTAATGTTGTACTGGAAGCACAAATAGTAAAATCTGTTCCTGCATTGGAAGCAGTAGGATACGAATCAACAAAAACGGAAACGGTGCTTGTTGAAGCAGGACAAACGCCATTTACGATTGACCATTCAAAAATGTTATTTCCGGTTGCTAAACCTGTAACTCCCGATGAATTCATGGTTGGTGTTGTTACTGAAGAGCCACCTGAAATCACCGACCAGGTACCTATACCTACTAAAGGAATATTGGCGTTAAGTGTTGCAGACGATGCACAGAGTGTTTGGTTGGTTCCTGCAATTGAAATTGTTGGTAAAGAATCAACCATAATTACAACAGTATCCGGTGAATTCGGACAAGTACCAAATGAAGTTGTCCAAACAAATGTATTTACACCATTTGTTAATCCTGTTACCTGAGAATTACTTAAAGTATTGGTAAGTACTGTTCCGCCGCCGTTAATAACCGACCATGTTCCGAAACCAATGGTGGGTGTATTGCCGCTTAATACTGTTGAAGATGTGCAAATAGTTTGGTCAGGTCCGGCGTTTGCAGGAGTCGGGAAAGGATTAACATAGAGGTTAAGTGTGCTGGATGTTGGTGCGCACACCCCATTAGAAATGGTCCAAACTAAAGTATTAGTACCGGTAATTAGTGAAGTTACAGTTGAGACATTAAGTGTAGGGTTCGTCACACTCGAGCCGCCCGCTATAACGGTCCACATACCTGTTCCTATAAGCGGATTATTTGCATTTAAAGTAAATGTAGAAGCACATAGGTTTTGCGAAGTGCCGGCATTTGCAACCGTAGGATTATCATCTACCTGAATTGACATAGTTGAATTTGAAACAGCACATGGAGGGTTGGATATTGACCATTCAAAAACATTTGTTCCTAGTCCTAAGCCTGTAATTGTTGTATTTGGTGAAGTTGGAGATGTAATAGTTCCGCTTCCTGAAACTAGAGTCCATAAACCTGTTCCAACCGTAGGAGTATTCCCTGCCATTGTGGTAGTAGGCGAAGAAATACAAAGTGTTTGTGACACGCCTGCGTTAGCAACCGTTGGTGCATCATTCACAACAATTGTCATTGTAGAAACACTCGGCGCGCAAGGTGAATTAGAAATCGTCCATTGAAACACATTTGTTCCTAAAGCTAGACCTGTTATTGTTGTAT
>CAZRNW010000104.1:0-9334 GCA_964601535.1 uncultured Flavobacteriaceae bacterium | reverse complement strand
TCAAAGCCCGCCGATCGCCAACCGTGAAACCGTTATAGCGCCATTAAAACGGCGCATAACTTAGGGTTGGCGACAGCTCCGCTCGTGATTACGCTATCGCGTTAGAAATTTTGACATTTAAGATAGCCCCAATAAACGCACTCCCTCCCCGCTCCTGATAAAGCAGAATTTTTATTTGTATATTTAAATGGGTTTTATTTTGCGCAACACCTTAACATATCTGATTCTTTTTTTTATTGTAAGCGCCGGCATGTTCGCACAGCAAAAAACCGATTCGCTTCTTAATCTTCTTAAGTCAGCCAAAGAAGATACTGCCAAGGTTAAATTGCTTTATTTACTGAGTTGTGAAAGTGAAAAAGACGAGTCAATATATTCTTACGCCGAACAATCGCTGACTTTATCAGAAAAACTACATTATGAAAAAGGAATTATAAACTCGCTCAATAATTTATCTTATGTGCTTCTCCGGAAAGGAAAAAGCAAAGAGGCCCTTGAAAATTTTAAACGCGTACTGAAGCTGCATGAAGATAGAAAAGACAAGAAAGGTATTTCGTATTCCTTAACCGACATCGGCTTTATTCACAGCGCACAGGGCCGTCCGGACATGGCGCTCGAATGTTTTTTGAAATCGCTAAAACTACAAGAAGAGCTCGGCCTGAAGCGTGATGTTGCTTATACATTGACGAATATCGGTTTCATTTACAATAACCAGCGGCAAAAACAACAGGCCCTCGAGTGTTTCAATAAATCCTTAAAAATTCACGAAGAAATAAAAAACGAACACGGTGTTGCTTTTACTTTAAATAACATTGGCAGTATTTATCATTACCAACACAAGTATAAAGAAGCGCTGGAGTATTATTTAAAATCCCTGCGCATACGTGAAAGGCTGGGCGATGTGGAAGGAGAGTCCGTTTCTCTGAATTGCATTGGAAATATTTATATAAGCCTAAACATGCAAGGCAAAGCACTCGAATATTTTTTGCGTTCACTTAAACTTTATGAGGAGCTGGGCGATAAAGAGGGCATCGCAAACAGTTTGGCCGACATTGCAAGTTTGTATAAAGAGAAAAAAGAATATAAGGAGGCTTTAGTCTACGCAAAGCGCTCGCTTGTTCTTGCTCAGGAGCTGGGCTATCCGGCAAATATTAAAAACGCGGCTGTGGTTTTGGCGGGCGTTTACCGTGCTCAGGGCGATTATAAAAAAGCCTTCGAATATTTTGAGCTGTATACGGTGATGAAAGACAGTGTTATTAATGCGGAAAACAGCAAGCAAATTACCGAGATGAAAACGCGCTACGAAATTGATGCGCAGAAAAAAGAAATTGTGGCTCTGAATAAAGAAAAAGAAAATCAGGCCCGTGTGGCAGCCGCCGAAAGCAAAAAACAAAAAGTAATACTCGCTTTTGTGCTGAGTGTATTGTTTCTTGTTGGTGCATTCGCTTTTTTTATTTTCAGAAGCCTGAGGGAGAACAAAAGGGCTAACAAAATTATTTCAGAAAAAAATAAAGAGATTATGGACAGCATTCATTACGCTAAGCGGATTCAGAATTCATTACTGCCAACTGAAAAATACATTGGCAGGGTGCTGGTTAAAAAAAATAAAGATGGCAATTAAAAGAAATTCCGGATTTAAAATTAAAGTAAAATTATAATATGAAAAAGAAATTGTCTGCCGATGAAAGCAAAGAACTGCTTAAGGTTTTAAAAAATCGTTTTGAAAAAAACATGAATCGTCATAAAGGAATTGACTGGAATAAAGTTCAAAGCAAATTAGAAAAAAATCCCGCTAAGCTGCGATCGCTCGACGAAATGGAAATAACTGGCGGCGAGCCCGATGTTGTTGGTTTTGATAAAAAAACCGGTGAGTTTATTTTTTTCGATTGCTCCCCTGAAACACCTAAAGAACGCAGAAGTATTTGTTACGACCACGAAGCACTGAATGCAAGAAAAGAACATAAACCAAAAAACAGCGCAATGGGCATGGCTGAGGAAATGGGTGTAGAGATTTTAAATGAAGAAGAATACAGACAATTACAAACGTTTGGAAATTTCGATACCAAAACTTCGAGCTGGGTAAAAACTCCTGCTGCCATCAGAAAGCTTGGCGGCGCCGTGTTTTGTGATTTCCGCTACGGAACGGTTTTCCTTTATCACAACGGGGCTGAATCTTATTATGGCGTTAGAGGATTCCGAGCTTCGCTCAGGGTTTAGTTTTTTTGGTCGCGCCTTTATTGCGTATATTAGCTTCTGAATAATTTATCATGGATTTTTTAAGAGACCTCTGGTTATTTATGAAAGAACGGAAGAAATTTTGGCTGGCTCCAATTATTATCGTTCTGCTTCTTATTGGTCTTCTCCTTGTTTTTGGCGGTGGCAGTGCCGCTGCTCCTTTTATTTATACCCTTTTTTAGTTTTTATACTTTGGATAAAGGAAAAATAGCGGCAGGCATTTTTAATAAATACGCCAATGAATACATGAACAAATTCATGAATGTGGATTTGTATGCCGCTTCGCTGAATTTGTTTTGTGATGCGCTTAAAAATAATTCTTCTGTTCTGGAACTTGCCTGTGGTCCGGGAAATATTACCAAATTTTTATTGGATAAGCGCAATGATTTAAAAATTTCCGGAATTGACTTAGCACCAAACATGATTGAGCTGGCGAAACAAAATAATCCCTCAGCAGAATTTGAGGTGATGGATTGCCGGGAAATTTCTTCACTCAATAAAAGATTCGATGCGGTAATGTGCGGTTTTTGTCTGCCATATTTATCAATGCAGGAAACAAATAAATTAATTTCTGATGGCTCTGCCCTGCTCCATCAGGGCGGAATTTTTTACATCAGCACCATGGAAGATGATTATTTAAATTCCGGTTTGCGCAAGGGCAGCCAGGGCGATGAAATTTTCATGCATTATTATCGGGAAAAAGATTTATCGACAACGCTCATTGAAAATGGTTTTCAAATCATAAACACGCAGCGCGTAAAATCAGAAATGACAACAGGTGAATCTGTTGTTGATTTGATTATTATTGCACAAAAAAATTAATTCTTTTTGGCTTCTTCCTTTTTCTCGTATGTTTTTGGATCGAGGGCGGCGGCTGACCACTGAGCGAAAAATTCATTCACCAAAGTCGTGCTGTAGCCTTTGCCTTGTTCAAGATAGCCGCTGCTTTGCGTGTGTAAGCGGTTTCCTTTTCCGTCAAGCACAACAAAAACAGGAAAACCAAAACGCTGCGGATATCCTAAAGAAGCCATTATGTCTTCGTTTCTGTTTTCTTTACTATAATTTAAATGATAGATAACGTAATTTTTTTCGAGTGCGGTTTTTAGGGTATCGTTCGTTGTCACTTTTTCGTTAAACCTTAAACACCAGCTGCACCAGTTTCCGCCAACCTGTAATAAAACATGCTTTCCCTCTTTAGCAGCTTTTTCGGTTGCCACTTTAATATCAGCCTTTGCGTAGGCCTCGGGATGATAAATTTTTGGCTTTGCAATAGGGTCTTTTTGCGCAGTAGCGGTTCCTAAAACGAAAAAGCAGAGTAAATAAATAAGAATCCTTTTCATGCTGTATAATTTTAATTTAAATATAGCTAATTTTCTATAAATGCAGCCTTGTTTACTGATAAGAATTGTTATTTTTACTCAAACAAAACCTACTATGAAAAAATTGTTTTTATTAGTCGCTCTGTTTTTTTCGGTTTTATCCATCGCGCAAAGCGAAAAATTAAATCAGCTCGATGATAAAGGAAAGCGTCACGGTAAATGGAAGATTTATCTGGATGATAATTGGGCTAAAGTAAAAGATAGCACTAAGGCTGTTTTTTACCGTTACAATTATTATGATCACGGCGTTAGTTTATATCCGATGGGCCCTTGCGGCAGAAAAGGATGGAAGCTTGAATCAACTGTTGCTCCGGGTACTCCTGCTAAAATGCTGAACGGGATTTATAAATGGTACACTAAAGATGGAAAATTAAACTCAGAGCATGTGCTTAAAAACGGCGAATATGTTTCCTGTAAAGAATATTATGACACAGGAGAGTTAAACCAGCATTTCGATTACACAAAAAAATGCAAGGGTGAAACGCATGGCTGGGGCGTATATATTTATGATAAAGCCGGCAAACTTACTATGACGAGCTGGATGTGCCGCGACAAAGACGGTGTTTGGCCGGCAACAAAGGATTAATTTTTTATATGAAAGCGCTCTTTAGTTCAGTTTTTTTTCTGTCGTTTTTGTTTTCTTCCGCCCAAAGCAAAGATTCAATAATAACAAGCAAATCACATTTTGAAATTAGTTTTGGTCAGTCGCTTTTATTTGTATCGAGCGATAAACAAAACAGTTTGCGCGAGGAGCTTTCTGTAATAGTTCCAACCAGCGCTATTTTATTTTTTGTGGAATTCCGTCCGAAAAAAATCATACGCGTTCCTGTCTTCTTTAATTTGCCAACCGAAACCAAACAATATCTGGTGAACGGACAAATAATAAACGAAAGGGCCTCCCCTACTTTTGGCGGCGGTTTCGAATTCAGATTGTTTCAGATAAAAATAGACGAACGCTCGAAATTAGATTTTGAAATTGGTCCGCTTGCCAGTTTTATTTTCGATAAAAATAATGTCATTAAAATTGCTCCACTGGTTGCGGGACGTTTCCGTTTAATGCGGGGTGAAAATTTTGTGATGTATCTTGGCGGAAGCTTTTCTATGGGTATTAATGCTTTAGGAATATTATATGGTACAGGAACTGTTTTTTAATATGAAATATTTATTTTTAATACTTGTTGTTTTGTTTTCCTGCGGAAGAAAAATGGAAAACCAAAATCAATTAAACAACGAATATCTGGATAAAGAAATCGCAAGCCGCGTTCTTCTTTTAAAAACCGATTCGTTTTTTAGCAAGGAAACATCTGTGATTGAAAAAGAGGTAACTAATTTAAAAAACCTTACGGCCGATATCGAGAACATCAACGCCTCCCTGATTAAATCCAATCAATATTTCCGGGCGGCGGCAAAGAAATACGGGGTCGACACCTCAGATTTTGTGGTTTTATACAAAGACATTCCTTTGCGCGATGTTGTTCCTATTATTAAAAAAAATCACCTTGGCCTTCTAAATAAAATAATTATCAAAAATAATACTTGTGATTCGCTCATGCTCTCGGCACAATAAATCTTGTCTGCCTGAATTATTTTTTTTAATTTAACCTTTTATTAAAGAAATGTTCAGGCTGCTTTTTCTTATTTCTGTTCTCGGTTCTGTTTTACGCGCACAAACGCTGGTAAAAGGACCCTACCTTCAAATCGGCACATCAAGCGGCATGACGGTTCGCTGGCAAACGAATATTCCAACTGATACTAAATTAAGTTACGGAACTTCAACCGTTCTCTCTTCTTTCAGTGGTAATTTGGTTTCGGATACATTACACGAAGTAAAGCTTACGGGGCTACTTCCTTACACAAAATATTTTTATTCGGTCGGAACAACAACTTCGGTTATTCAAGGCGATACGAATAATTATTTTGTTACTTCTCCGCCGCCAGGACAAGAAGGTAATTACCGTTTTTGGGTGACAGGTGATTGCGGAACTCCAGGTGCCATACAGTTAAATTGTAAAAATCAATATAATCTTTATAACAATAACAAAATTACCAATGGCTGGTTGCTGCTTGGAGATAACGCGTATTTTAATGGTTACAACAGAAATTACGATACCGCTTTTTTTGCTCCTTATCAAACCGACATTATGAAACACGCCGTGTTGTGGCCCGTGCCCGGTAATCACGATTATGATAATGGCGCCGCGAACTCCCCAGCCGTTGCGTATTTTTCAATTTTTTCTTTGCCGGCAGCTGCTGAGGCAGGAGGCTTTCCTTCGGGAACAGAACAATATTACTCTTACGATTATGGCAACATCCATTTTATCGCCTTAGATTCTTATGGTTCATCGGGCGGAAAAAAAATGAATGATACGCTGGGTAATCAGGTTCTTTGGTTAAAACAGGATTTGGCCGCAAATACAAAAAAATGGACGATTGCCTATTGGCATCATCCGCCTTATACAATGGGTACGCATAATTCAGACACGGAATTAGATTTAGATTCTGTGCGCACAAATTTTATCCGAATTTTAGAGCGGAATAATGTCGATTTAATTTTATGCGGACACAGTCATGATTACGAGCGTTCGAAATTACTGCGCGGCCATTATGGCGCCGAGCCAACTTTTAATAAATTCCTTCATCAGCTAGATACGTCGACTGCGCTTTACAACAACAGCGTAAATTCTTGTCCGTATATAAAAGATACGATTAATAAAAACGCAGGAACTGTTTATGTGGTGGCGGGCTCTTCGTCTAAATTAGGAAGCCCACAAGCTTCTTATCCGCACGATGCCATGTATTATTCAAACATGATTGATGGCGGCTCCTTGATTGTAGATGTTGATGCGAACAGACTTGATGTGACTTTTCTTTGTGCCGATGGTGTTGTGCGTGATAATTTTACCATGTTTAAAAACGTAAATAAAGTTTCTTCGTTTACAATTACGCCCACGCAAACAATAACCGCTGCGGCTTCCTGGCCCGGAAATTATTTATGGAGCAACGGTGACACAACCAGAACGGCGGCGCTTAGTCCGACCACAAACACGGTTTTTTGGGTAAAAGATAAATTCAGTTGTGTTGCCGATACATTTAAAGTGTTTGTTTCGCCGGCCGGAATTAATGAGTTTTCGTTTTCAAAAAACAAAACATTTACGCTCTATCCGAATCCAACTAAAGATAATCTTGTATTAAAATTATTTTTACAGAAAGAGTCTGAAGTTGGCTTTAGAGTTTATTCTTCATCGGGAACGCTCATTAAAGAATATGAGTCCTCTTCTTTTTTAGCAGGAGAAAACAATGTTTCGGTTTGGATGACCGATTTAAAATTGCAAAATGGTTTGTATTTTATCGAGGCAAATATTGACGGCGCCCGTGTTACGGATAAGTTTATTTTATATAAATAATTATTCGGCTGCCGCTTCCAGCTTATCCATTTTCTCTTCTTTAAATGCGCCGCTTACCATTTCAATAATTTTTCCACTGTCCTCTAGCACATAGAAATATGGGATTTTTTCGTCTTTTGCTTTTAAGGCCTCTTTTAATTTTTTAATGTCGGTTTTTTGTGTGTCCATTACATAAGGCCAGAATTCTTTATCTGTGCTCGCTTTAAAATCTTCAATTACATTTTTTAATCCTGCTATAACAGGAATGAAAACAAAATTCACGTCGTAAATTTCGGCCACATCAAAATTTTTCGTGCTGCCTTCTTTTACCATAAAAGTATTGTAAAGCGGATTCAGCCATTTTTTTAAATCGGCCTCCGCGGCGCGGCTGTAAGCAATTCCTACAACTGTTTTCTTTCCGTTTTTTATCGGAAGCTCAATGTATTTATCGGCAAGAGTTTGTCCGTAAATAGACGGGAAAGTAACGCCTTTTGCTTCGAGCGCTGTTATTTGCGCGTTTGCTTTTGTAAAGAGCGCCAATAAAATAATGCAGCTTATTTTTTTTATCATGATTTTATGTTTTAACAGTTTTCTATTTTTTCTACTCTGCCCTGGTGACGGCCGCCTTCAAATGTAGCGTTTAAAAAAGCATCCACGCAAGCAAAAGCTTCTTCGTTCTTTAAAAACCGCGCCGGTAAAGCCATTATGTTTGCGTCGTTGTGCTGTCTTGCTAAAGTAGCGACTTCGTGATTCCAGCATAATGCTCCGCGAATACCCTTGTGTTTATTTACACTCATATTAATGCCATTGCCGCTTCCGCAAATAACAATTCCTAAATCGCACTCTTTTGCTAAAACCGAATTTGCTACGGCGTGTCCGTGATCGGGATAGTCGGCGCGCTCTTCACTGTAACAGCCTTTATCAAGTACTTTAATATTTTTGCTTTGCAGATATTTAATTACATCTTGCTTTAAGCAAAACCCGGCGTGATCGCTACCTATCGAAATGGTCATGTTTTTTATGCGCTTTATTTATAACAAAAATACACAATGTTTGTAATTAGTAATTCACGTTAATTAACACTCATAACTTATATGGCTGAATACTAGGCCCGGCTCATTAACAAAAACTGCTTATTTATATGTTGATATGTTTAATAAGGGTTAAGAAAACCTCTATATCTATTTTATTGCCGGTTTGAAAAACTTTATATGCAATGTCCCTACAATCTTCTGCAAACTTTTTTTATAAAATTTTTCGGAGATTATTGCTTATTTATCAGGCTTCGTTTCTTTTAATTTCTTTGAAATTTATAAGCGTTAATTAGTATTAACTAATGTTAATCATTAAAATTTTACTTGATAATCAGCCCTTTAATATCGTACATTTGTTAATAGAATGTTAGTCGTGGTTTATAACCTAAAAATGCAAGTTTTAAACGTTTAAATTTTAACAGAACTAACACCTTATAATAATACAATATATTTTATTTAAATAAGTATTATACACATGTATAGTAAAGAACTTGAAAAAGGATATTTAGAAAAAAAAATTGATTTGTCTCTTGACCTGTTTGAGGAAATCAAATACCTTCGTGAGAAGAAAAATGCCGTTATTCTCGCCCATTATTATCAAGATGCTGACATACAAGATATTGCAGATTACATTGGAGACAGTCTGGGTTTAGCTCAGGAAGCTCAGAAAACAGATGCAAAAATTATTTTATTTGCAGGTGTTCACTTCATGGCTGAGACTGCAAAAATTTTAAACCCAACGAAAAAAGTTTTAATTCCGGATTTAAAAGCAGGATGCTCACTTGCGGATTCTTGTCCCCCGAAAAAATTTTCTGAATTTAAAAAAAATCATCCCGATCATATTGTAATTACTTACATTAATTGTACTGCCGAAATAAAGGCATTAAGTGATATTATTTGTACCAGCAGTAATGCCGTACAAATTGTAGAAAGTTTACCTGCAGAACAAAAAATTATTTTCGCACCTGATAAAAATCTAGGCGCTTATATAAATAAAAAAACAGGAAGAAATATGGTACTTTGGGATGGAGCATGTATGGTTCATGAAATTTTTTCATTAGAGAAAATTGTAAAATTAAAATATCAAAACCCTAAAGCAGAATTAATAGCTCATCCGGAATGTGAAAGTGATATTTTAGAAAAAGCAGATTTTATTGGCAGCACCACTGCTCTTTTAAATTATTCTAAAAAAAGTAATGTAAAAGAATTTATTGTAGCAACGGAAACAGGAATTTTACATCAAATGCAAAAAGCAAGTCCTGATAAAACTTTCATTCCCGCACCGCCAAATAACAGCTGTGCCTGT
>CAZRNW010000103.1:2137-9369 GCA_964601535.1 uncultured Flavobacteriaceae bacterium | reverse complement strand
CCATGCAGAAATTTTACCGAATTAATGGCGGCGCTACTCAATTAAAAGGTGTTACACCTGATGTGGTTTTACCGGACCCGTATGCATTTTTTGATACAGGAGAAAAGGATATGGATCACCCAATGGAATGGGATGAAATTGCAAAAGCAAATTATTCTTACTTCACGTATATTGATTACGATAAAGTAAAAAAGGGAAGTGACCTCCGCATAAAAGCAAGCCCGACTTTTAAATTAATTGAAACAGAAGCGAAGGAATTAAAAGCTAAGAAAGATGATACGAAATATAACCTCTCATTAGAAAAGTACCGTGCTGAACAAAAAGAGTGGCGCGAACAAAATAAGAAATATGAAAATCTAAGGAAGGAAATAAAAGATTTTAATGCTGAGCTTTTAAAGGTTGATGTTGCCAGACATTCTGCTGATACTACCCGTTTAGGCCGCGAAACCCGTTGGGCAAAAAATCTTTCGAAGGATGTTTATGTTCACGAAGCCAGCAACATAGTAGCCGATATGAAATCGGGAGATGTTGCCTCTATGGTAAGTACTAACCCAAAATAGGGGGTATTTCAATCAGGATATGCTTAAAATATACTAAACGGTTGTTTAGCTAAAGGATATTTATTTACTTTAACACTATACTTTTACTCCAATTCTATTATGAAAAGAATTATTGTCACTATAGCCCTTTTATTTGCGGCATTTGTAAATGCACAAGAAGCTAAACGTCCGGATAATTGGTTTAACCTTGATCCTACAAACGATAAAGTGAATGGCGTTAGTACCGAACGGACTTATGCCGAATTACTGAAAGGAAAAAAATCAACCACCATTATTGTTGGCGTGTTGGACAGCGGCGTTGATTACATGCATGAAGATTTAAAAGATGTGATGTGGACTAATCCCGGTGAAATTCCCGGTAACGGAATTGACGATGATAAAAATGGTTATGTGGATGATATACATGGTTGGAATTTTATTGGCGGCAAGGACGGTAAAAATGTGGAGAAGGATAATTTGGAGTTAACACGACTTTACCGTTACTATAAACCAAAGTACGAGGGCAAAACCGAAAAGGATTTAAAAACAAAACAGGAGAAAAAAGAATTTGAACTTTATTCAAAAGTAAAAGAAGATTATAAAAAACAAAAGGAAGAATATGAAAGTACTTTGAATCAGCTTAAGTTTTTCCAAGATGCATTGGGGAGTTTGGAGAAGGAAATGAAAGATAAAGGTGTTGAAAAAATTGATGCTGAAGCTGTAAAAAAATATGAGCCGGCCGATCAGAAAGGGAAGCAGGGAAAATTTTTATGTATGACGCTGATGCAGCAGCAGCCGGGCGGCACGCTTGAAGAATTAATGGAAGAATTAAATGAAGGGTATGAGCAAATTGATAATTTAGTGAGTTCTTCTTTAAATCTCGATTTTGATCCTCGTTCAATTGTTGGTGATGATTACATGAACAGCAATGAAAAATATTATGGAAATGGAGATTGTAAAGGCCCGTTTAGTTTTCATGGTACTCACGTTGCAGGTATTATTGCAGCAAGCCGAAAGAATGGAGTAGGAATGGATGGAATTGCTGATAATGTAAAAATAATGAGCGTACGTTGTGTGCCTAATGGTGACGAGCGTGATAAAGATGTAGCAAATGCTATCCGCTATGCCGTAGATAATGGTGCGGTGATTTTAAACATGAGTTTCGGAAAAAAATACAGCTGGGATAAAAAAGTGGTGGATGATGCTGTGAAATATGCGGAAAGCAAAGGTGTTTTATTGATTCATGCGGCAGGTAATGATGGAATTGATATTGATGTAAC
Organism: uncultured Flavobacteriaceae bacterium; assembly: GCA_964601535.1. Classification (GTDB taxonomy): domain Bacteria; phylum Bacteroidota; class Bacteroidia; order B-17B0; family Aurantibacillaceae; genus JAHEYG01. The sequence continues at coordinate 7,550 of CAZRNW010000103.1, read as the reverse complement.
AACTCATTATCCTTGCAAAAAATTTGAAGGAAGTAAAAAAGAAGCCTCTAACTTTCTTGACATTTCAGCTTTAAGCTGGAAGGAAAAAGAGAAATGCGCTGCTCCTTTCAGTAATTACGGTAAAAAAACATCGGATTTATTTTCTCCCGGGGTTGATATTTATTCTACTGCTCCGGAAGGAAAATACAAAGATGCCAGCGGAACAAGTATGGCGGCTCCTGTAGTTGCAGGTGTTGCAAGTGTTTTAAAATCTTATTTCCCTGAATTGACTTCAAAGCAGTTAAAGAAAATTTTAGTGGAATCGAGCCGTAAAGAATATAAAGAAAGCAAAGTAATCCGTCCCGGTACAAAAGACGAGTTAGTTGAATTTGAAGAATTAACTAAAACAGGCGGAATTGTAAACCTCTACGAAGCTGTGAAAATGGCACAGGGAATGGTGAAGGTAAAAGGGTAAGCGAATTACGAAGTACGATTGTAGAAGTACGAATGAAATTATTATAAAAAAGCCCCGCATTTCTGCGGGGCTTTTTGTTTGATTATCGTAAATACAACATCTCTCTGTATTTCGGCAAAGGCCAGGTGGCATCATCAACAATGTTTTCTAATTTATCTACATTATAACGGATTTCTTCGAAATAGCTTTTTACTTTATCGCAATAAGCGTGCGCTTGTTTTTTAGCGCTGTCTAAATTGTTGGCTTTCTTTCTTTCTTCTGTCATATCATCAGCAGCTTTTTTAATTATTGAAACTCTTTCAGAAATTTCTTTAATCAAATCAATTTGTGTAGCGGCATTCTTTTTGAAATCTTCAGCTGAAAAAATGTTTTTCAAGCCACTTACTGTATCCACTAAGCCTTTTTGATAAGCTAATGCTGCAGGAATAATCTGATTATCTACCATATCAGCAATAATGCGCGATTCAATCTGTATTTTCTTGGTGTAAGTTTCTAAACTGATTTCATAACGGGCCTCCTGCTCACGGTGGGTTAAAATACCTTGCGACTCATACATGTCTAACGTTTTTTTCGAGATCATGGCTTCTAAAGCACCCGGAGTTGTAGGGATATTGTTTAAGCCGCGTTTTTTAGCTTCAGCTTTCCATTCATCACCATAACCATTTCCTTCGAAACGGATTTTTTTGCTGGCAATGATGTATTTTTTTAAAACCTGAAATATGGCTTCGTCTTTCTCCACTTTTTTATCCATCAAAGCATCCACTTCTTTCTTGAATTTAATTAATTGATCAGCCACGATAGCATTTAACACAGTCATTGGTCCGCCGCAATTTTGTGAAGAACCTACTGCGCGGAATTCAAATTTATTTCCTGTAAAAGCAAAAGGTGAAGTCCTGTTTCTGTCTGTGTTGTCTAATAAAATATCAGGAATTTTTCCGATGTTGAGCTTTAGTTTGGTTTTTTCTTCAGGACTCATTTTGCCACTGTGAACAGATTTCTCTAAATCATCTAGCACATTCGATAATTGTTCTCCTAAAAACACCGACATGATTGCAGGTGGCGCTTCATTTGCCCCTAAGCGGTGATCGTTATTTGCAGAAGCGATAGAAGCACGTAATAAATCAGCATGCTCATGTACTGCCATTACCGTATTCACGAAAAAAGTAAGGAATTGTAAATTGGTCTTAGGAGTTTTTCCAGGCGACAATAAGTTTTTTCCGGTGTTGGTCGCTAAACTCCAATTGTTATGTTTACCGCTTCCGTTTACACCGGCATAAGGTTTTTCATGCAACAGCACACGGAAGTTGTGACGGATAGCAACTTTTTCCATCACATCCATTAATAATAAATTGTGGTCAACTGCTAAATTGGTTTCTTCAAAAACAGGAGCACATTCAAATTGCGCAGGAGCAACTTCATTGTGTCTTGTTCTTACCGGAATTCCCAATAAATGTGATTCGTATTCGAAATCACGCATATAAGCCGCAACTCTTTCCGGAATTGAGCCCCAGTAGTGATCTTCTAATTGTTGTCCTTTAGCAGGCGTGTGCCCGAATAAAGTACGTCCTGTTTGCTGTAAATCGTAACGTATATTATATAAAGCCGAATCAATTAAAAAATATTCCTGTTCCCAACCTAAAGTAGCCACCACTTTGGTTACGTTCTTATCGAAATACTGACAAACATCTGTCGCAGCTTTATCTAATGCGCTTAATGATTTTAATAAAGGTGTTTTAAAATCTAAGGCCTCACCAGTGTAAGCAATAAAAATAGTTGGAATACATAAAGTTTCTCCCCAGATAAAGGCCGGTGAAGTAGGGTCCCATGCTGTATAGCCGCGCGCCTCAAAAGTATTTCTGATTCCTCCATTAGGAAAAGAAGAAGCATCCGGTTCTTGTTGTACTAATGCGTTACCGCTGAAGCGTTCAATAGCACGTCCTCCTTCAATTGGCTCGAAAAACCCATCGTGCTTCTCAGCAGTTGCACCTGATAAAGGCTGAAACCAGTGTGTGAAATGAGTCACGCCTTTAGTTTGAGCCCAAGCTTTCATACAAGCAGCTACCTGGTCGGCCATTTTACGGTCGACGATAGTTCCCTGGTTCATGGATTGCTGAATACTCTGAAAAGCTTCTTCAGAAAGGTATTCGCGCATTGCATCCAGACCAAAAACATCGGACCCATAATACTTAGAAACTTGCTCTTTTGATTTTTCAATGTGGACAGGAACCCGGTTTACAACGTCCTGCATGGCTAAAATACGGCGTGTTGACATAGTTTTTTCGTTTTTTTTGACAAATGTATGCTTTTTTAGGGGGGTGTCAAGCAAAATTATTAACTTTTTTGTAACATGAGGTCATTTTTTAGGGGGTATAGACGAAAAAGCTTGATAAAAATGGAAGCTGGAATGTAAAAAGGTGTGGGAGGTCCAAAAAATCCTAATTTTTGCGGAAAGTACTTAAAGCGCAATCCGTACAATCGGTTTTTGTGATATGAATGCTGTCGTTACCCATGTAGGTAATCATTTTTGTATCAAGCATTAAGTCTTTATTATTAAATAATTTTTCCGAAATAAATTTCACATATCCATCTTTTTTCACAAGGCGGCCGTAATCAATTTTATCTGTGTTGCGGAATAATTTGTAACGTCCTCTTTCTTTCAGCTCCAGTTTTAATTCGGTGGTTCCGCCATCGCCCCAGCCGCGGTACCAATACCATTGTCCTTCTAAAACGGCCCATTCGCCTTTCAGTTTTGCTTTGTTGCAGGTGGTGAATAAAAGTGGGATGAAAAATAAATATAGGATTGGTTTTGTTTTCATAAAAAAACAAATTATCTCAAGATAGTGACAGAACCTTTGTAATTTCCTTTTTCTGTATTGGTTTGCAGAATATAAAAATAAGTCCCGGTTGGCAATTTATTTCCCTGATATTCTCCGTTCCAGTCGTTCTGATAGCCTGCGGAAGTATAAATGACTTGTCCGTACCTGTTATAAATTTTCAAAACGTTATCAGGATACTTAAAAATATTACCGATATAAAAATAATCGTTGTTGCCATCGTTGTTTGGTGTGAATGCACTGTAAAAAACCAGCTCATCATCAGGTATAACGTTCACTCTAACGGTATCGAAACCAAGGCAGCCATTAGCATCGTATGCTAAACAAGTAAAAGTGACGGTGTAGGTTGGACTCACATCAGGTTTATTGGAGGTGCCGTAAAGCCATGCCGGATTCCAGGGATACCAGGTGTAGGTTGTAGCAGAACTGTTAGCGATAAGCGTAATGGTTTCTCCTTCTTTAATAGTTGTATCGTGAAAAGCCAGATTAACATTAAACATGCTGATATTAATATTTACGCTTCCGGTATAGGCCGTACATCCGTCTTTTGACACAAATAAAGAATAAGTTGTGCTCACACTCGGATTTGCAATTGGATTTGCTGCTGAAGCATTATTCAAACTGTTTGGTGGAGTCCAGGAAAAGGTAGTTCCTGCAGGCGCAGTTGCATTAACGGTTGAACCAATCACAATGTTAGCGGCTTTTCCTAAGCAATAAGAAGTATCTCTGCCTGCTTTGTATTTCATTAAATCTGAAATAAAAATTGTTACATAGTCATAGCCAATACTGTCATTTGCATCATGCACTTCAAGCGTATAAGTTGTTTGAGTACTTACATTAACTGTAGGATTTGAAACACTGTTGCTGCTTAATCCTGTTGCTGGTATCCAGCTATAAAGATAGGGTGGAGTTCCGCCTGTTGCCACGGTAGCTGCTCCTAAAACCGCTGAGGTGCTTCCGTCAGGACAAAGTGTATAATCAGGACCTGCAAATGCTGTGGGTTTTTGGGCAAAGGCAATACAGGTAATCAGAACCAGTAAAAAGCTATAAACGGACTTCGTCATTTGTATTCTATAAAGTTACGAAAATTAAAGTCTTTCATAAAACGCATAAAAAAACCCAGACGCTAGGTCCGGGTTCTTTATGATTTGAAAATATATTAAGCCTGAACTTCGTCAGTATTCTGAATTTTTTCACGGATACGTGCTGCTTTACCTGTACGGTCGCGTAAGTAGAATAATTTAGCGCGGCGAACCACACCCACTTTAGCGATTTCGATTTTCTCGATAAAAGGAGAAGCCTCTGGAAAAATACGCTCAACACCAATTCCGTTCGACATTTTTCTTACAGTAAAAGATGCTGTTGCTCTTTCATTTTTCTTTTGGATAACAACGCCTGTAAATTGCTGGATACGCTCTTTATCACCCTCTTTAATTTTATAATGAACAGTAACTGTATCACCTGCTTTGAATTTTGGGTGATTGGTAGCAGGGGTTAATTGCTGTTTTACGTAATCTAATAATAAACTCATTTTAATAAGTTTTAATTGTTAAGCTGGTTAGCATACTTTACCTCGTGTAAACAGCGGCTAAAAAGCGAGGCGCAAATATAGGAATTTATTGGCTTTTGGCAAATTTTAGGCCAATTTTAATCATTTGTAGCTTAAACCGACCCGGTTTCGGGGATATGGTAGCATAAAAGCAGCTAATCGAATTATAAAAAAAACCACCCTGATTTCAAGGTGGTTTTAGGTAATTTTTTTGTTTTAAAAGGATGAAAAGTGGCCTATTTCATTAAAATTACATGGCCCTTCAATTCATATGATTTACCGAATACATTGGTCAGATTGATTAACCAGGTATAGCTTCCTTCTTCAATAATCTTGTTGTTACGGCCTTTGAAAGTACCATCCCACCCTTCTTCAAATACTTTTGTGGTGAATACTTTTTCGCCCCAACGATCAAATATATTTATTTCATACTTTACAATACCAAAGCCTTTTGGCTGGAAAATATCGTTCAAGCCATCTCCGTTAGGTGTAAAGGTATTGGGAACATAAATACCGTAATCTTCACCAACAACAAGCGGACGAACAAGCGTATCAGAACAACCTTTATCGCTTGTT
>CAZRNW010000103.1:0-2127 GCA_964601535.1 uncultured Flavobacteriaceae bacterium | reverse complement strand
GTTGGATTTTGTAATACAGATGTGTACTGAGCTGTATTCATAAAATACCAATTCCAGCTTACAACATTTGCATTATATGATGCATCAGTAAACGTTACTTCCTGATCAATATTCAAGATTGGTTTAATAGGTGCGTGATTGAAGTCAGCAACCGGAACAGGATACACTTCAACAGTATTAGTATTACTTGCTATACAACCATTCGCGTCTGTTACAACAACATTAACGGTGTAAATTCCTGGAAGTGTATAACAATGCGAATTGATAGAAGTTCCGTTAATAGTTGAGCCATCGCCCATGGTCCAGCTTGCTGTCACTATACCTGTACCTGTTACATTGAATGAAGAACAAACCGGAGCACAGCCTGTGTTGTTTGCCGCAGTAATTGCAGCGGTTGGCAAAGGATTTACTATGAAATTCATTTGAGCGGTTGCACTACATCCGTTGGCATCGGTGGCAGTTAAAGTATAAGTTCCACTGTATGCCACAGTGTTAGCAATTGCAGTTGCAGTTTGAGCGGATGATATGAAACCATTAGGCCCACTCCAGAAATAATTTACACCACCGTTACCCGATAAGCTAAGTATTTCATTCACGCAAATTGGTCCGTTACTAACGATAGTTGGCGGTGGAATCGCATTCACAATTACACTCGTAACTCCGGTGAATGGACAATTACTTGCATTCGTAATAACAAGCGTGTACTGTCCAGCATTTGTTAATTGTGCATTAGGAATAGATGGATTTTGTGTTGTTGATGTAAATCCGCCGGGACCTGTCCACGAATAGGTTGTAAAGGCACCAATATTTAACTGAATAGTATTACCCGTACAATAAGGTCCGGTGTTTGATGGTGATACTATCACGTTTGCAGGCTCAGTAATTGTTACCGTATTGGTAAAAGTACAAGCCATGCTATCTCTTACAAGTAATGTATAAGTACCCGCAACCAAATTATTTGCTTGCGAAGTATTTTGTACCGGACTAGTAGTCCATGTATAAGTATAAGGCGGAGTGGAAGTACCTGTTATTGAAGATACCAAAGCGCTGCCGTCGGAACCATTGTAGCAGGTTACATTAGTTGAAGTAATGTTGGGTGTAAAATTACTTGGTGCGGTCACAGATACGGTTCCGGTGCCTGTACAAACACCATTTGAAACAGAGATTGTATATATACCTAATGTTGCATTGGAGTTAACAGCAGTTTGCGTTGATGCAGAAAAGCCACCTGGACCTGTCCAGTTAAAGGATGTTGGCGCAGGCGTAAAACCTGAAACTGAATTTAAACTTAAAGTTGATGTGATTCCAACTCCGGAACACATTGTAGTAGCAGAAGGATTCAGAATTACTTGCCCTGAAATATTAAAAGTTTGTGTTACTATCGGACCACAAGGGGCATTGATATGAATAAACAAAGTATAATTGCCGCTTGCTAATGGTGGACTTGCAACAGTTGTAGCGGTTGTACTAATAAACGAAGCAACAACAGAGTTAGTGCTGTTAGTAAACGAGTAGTTAAATACTGGGGCAACAACTCCTGTTGTTACACTTGCACTTGCAACACCCGAACAGTTAGTAGTTACTGTGCAGCTCGAAGCCGTACAAGTTAAACTGTTAATTGCAGAATAAATACCTCCAAATCCTGACCCACTAACGTACAATTCGTTATTAGCTTCATAATATTTAATATCGGTTACATATTTGTTAGGATTAGGAACCCCCAGGGCTATAGTTGGTAAGGCAGTAAAAGTAGTACCGTTAAATTTATAAGATAAAATGCTGCCATTACCTCCGATATAAACATTATCACAACCATCAACAGCAATTCCGCTTTGTTGCTTTACCGTTAAGCCGGGAACTACTAAAGAGCCAAGTTTAACACCGGTTGCTTTATTATATGCGGCCAGATTACTTCCGTCAAAATAATACAAATAAGTTGTGCTGGCGGCTAATGCATTAATACCATTAGAGTATTGAGAAGGCATACCTGCGCCGGGATAAAATTTATTATCGCTTTCATTAAGTGTCATATATGTTGTTGGAGCAATCCAAACATTGCCGGTAAACGCCGCGTTCACTCTTAATAAGCGGTTATTTAATGTTGCTATCGCAACGGTAGCATATGCG
>CAZRNW010000102.1:5882-9377 GCA_964601535.1 uncultured Flavobacteriaceae bacterium | reverse complement strand
TAATTTCAGCCCTTCTTTGTTACAAAAACATACTAAAATAGATTATTCTTTGATGGCCTTAAAGGTCCTGCTTAAGCCAGCGGCCGTACTGAGTCTGATAAAGTAAATTCCCGGCGATTCTCCCGGATTTAAATCTATTTTATTTACAGATTTTAATTTCTGGAGCTTCAATTCCTGTCCAATAGCATTATAAACCGAAACAATCACTTCAGAATAAAGAGTACCTAGTTCTATTGTGAATTTATCAGAGGAGGGATTCGGATATAAAACCGCATCTGAAAATAATCCATATTCCTTAATACCAATTCCGGCCATGTTACACTCGGAAGCAAGTCGTGTAACAAAAATATCTTTCCGTTTAACGGATGTATCGCATACAGCTCCAAAACACGCGGTATCCTGATAATAACCCGTAACAAAAACATTGCATTCCGGGTCGACAGCCAATCCATTACCGCGATCTTCCAAATGCGAACCACCCTGCATCACCCAGCTCCAAATTCCTGATGTATCTATAGCTGCAACAAACACCTGAATACTGTCAAGCGGATTACAAATTGCATTTATGGCTCCGAATTTTGCAGAACCTTTTATTTGTCCCGTTACATAAAGCAAATCTTTTTTATTCGATACAATTCGGTTTCCTCTATCAGAACCATTACTGGAACCTGCTTTGCTTGCCCATTTCCAATTTCCGTCCTTAGTAATTTTTGCAACGAAAATATCTCTTCCTCCGGGTCCGCCATAATTATCTACAGTATCTGTTCCGAATGCAACAATATCTCTGAATTCACCTGTCACATAAACATTTTGTTTATCATCAACTGTAAGTGAATTTCCCCTATCGCCAAGCGGACCACCCGCTGAGCGTGCCCATTTTTGATTACCGGCACTGTCGTACTTTAATACAAATACATCAAAATCACCCTTACTCACAAGTGTATCAGTATCGTAGGTTTTGCTTCCATAAAATCCACCAGTTAGATATACGTTTGCGCTGTCATCTATTGCAATTCTGTTATCGCGTTCGCCGTCGATGCCATGAAAAGTTTTTATCCATTTAAAATTTCCGGAAGGGGAAACTTTTGCCACCCAGCCCATAGAGTCTGTTGAAGAAACAGGAACATTATAAATTCCAAAATCAGCAGGTACAGCACTCGGAGAAACAAATCCGGTTACATAAAGATTTCCTGCTTTATCAACTACCAAATCGTAGCCATGATCATCAGAACCTGTTCCTGCTCCAATCACCCACTGACAATTGCCATTAAAATCTGTTTTAGTAATAAAAATATTATCACCACCGCCAAGAAAAACAGTTGAAGCAGGCACACATGAACCAAAACTATTGATACTATACCAACATGTGCCGGTGGTATAAACAAAACGATTGATTTTATCGACACAAACACCTAATGCTCTTTCATCCCATCCGCCAATTCCGGTTGTTACCCATTGCCAATTACCTGCATTATCAATTTTAGAAACAAAGGCTTCTTTTCCAAAATTAGTTGTGGCTGTTATTGCACTAAACATTACATTTCCTGATGATGAAGTATTGTAATAGCCGCAAACATATAAATTCCCGTCGTTATCAATATCTATATCCAAACCTTTATCAGATTTATCGCCGCCTGCAGAACTCATCCATTGCCAGCTTTGTGAAAAAGAAAATGAGGAAATTAATCCAAAAAATACAATTAGAAAAAAACAGACTGACTTACTTTTCATGTTTAACAAATTTAATAAAAAGCAATACTAAATCAAGAACTAATTGTTTTAGATTGGTAACAAGGGGTTCTAATGATTGAAAGGCGGTAAACAATGATTGAATCGTGTTAATTTAGGGGTAAAAAATAGCTATTTTTATTGGCAAAACTTCATTTATGAAAAAATCTTTACTTTTTATTTCTGCTTTTATTTTTTTGAGCTTTTCGTCGCTTTTATCACAGGATTATAAATTATCGCTTAATGATTCTTTACTCGGTTTTGATGAGCCATCACTTATTAATGCGGCACCTTATAAGGGAATAACACAGGAAGAAATGTCGGTTTATATAGCTGCTAACAGACGAGAATTTATTAAACAGAAGTATAATTTAAAAACAGCCGCAGTGCGCGAAATAGATTATTCTGCACTGGCTAAAATGAGTGTTGCAGCTTGCGTTAACGAAGATTTTGAAGAAGCAAGCTTAACCAGCCCTGTACCGGGAACCATTGTTATTAGCACAACAAACGCTATTAATGGATGGTCGGCATGGGGTGCTGTTAATTCGAGCGGGGGAACTAATGGTAATTGCATAAATACATATTCTTACAGTAATCCGACAGTAATACAGCTTATAGCACCGGGTGCGGCAGGTTTAACTGATGCTATTATTGGCTCAGGGTACAAAATTTTTTCTGTTTTTGGTGATACAACCATAAAATATCCAAATGCCGCATTATTTGATCCGTTTAATCATTATGGTAACTGGTTTGCAAAAATTAATAACCAGGTTAATGGTGCAAGTGTAAATAAATTAGTTAAGACAATTAATGTAACACCATCAAATGTATATTTCAATTTTGCAGCAATGGTGGTAATGGAAGGTTCACACGGTTGCTGTGATGGCGGTGCTGTTTCCATTGTTTTTAAAGATTGTTTAGGAAATATGCTTGCTACCGCACAACAATACAGTATTGCTGCAGCCACCGGCACCACCGGCTGTGCAACTTCAGGTTCGATTACGATTTTAACTTCAACTATTAACCCTCAATGGAAATACAGTAAATGGGCTAACTCTTCTATTGATTTAACACCATGGATGGGGCAATGCGTGGTTGCTGAATTCACTGCCTTCGATTGCACTTATACCGGACATGCAGGATATGCCTATATCGATGCACAATGTGCACCTATTGTGGTAAACGGCATTAATACACCTGCTAATTATGCTTATTATAAAGTTTATCCGAATCCTGCTTCAGGTTATTTCCATATTGATATCGGTAAAGAAATTAGCGACGGGGAAATTGAATTAAGAAATGTTTTAGGTCAGGTTGTTTTGAAACAAGATGTAATTCAGGGAAAAAATTCTATTAAAACAGAACATCTCGCGAAAGGGATTTATAATTACGCTGTCTTGCAGGATAAAGCAGTTGTTAGTGTTGGAAAGATTGTGGTAGAGTAATAGCGGGACTTCGACTCCGCTCAGTCACCGCCTGAATAAAAAAACGGTGGTTGAGCGTAGCCGAAACCACAAAAACTATTTTATCTTATATCTCAATCCTGCATAAACCATCCGCCCGTAAACCGGTCCCCACACCATACTCGCATCAAAATATTTGCTGTAAACATTGTGCTCATCAACAACCGCATCAGGCTGTTTGTAATCCAGTAAATTTTCTACACCAACATAAATATGAAAATCTGCTTTCTTGATTTTAGTGAGATAGGTAATTTGTCCTAACAAATTATAAAAATCGGGAGAATTATCCGGTCTTCTGAATTCC
>CAZRNW010000102.1:0-5872 GCA_964601535.1 uncultured Flavobacteriaceae bacterium | reverse complement strand
GTGTATTTGGCAAACGCTTTGAACCGTTAAATTGTGTAGTGAAATCAAATTGCCAGTGCGAATCTTTTGTTTCGTAGCTAAAATTAATAAAAGCACGGTGTGTTGATACCATTGGTTTTTGCATTAAACCTTTTTTATAATTAACGCGGGTATCTACATAGCGATAAGCTAACTTCATAAAAAAACGTTTCCGCGGTTCCATATTAAATTCAAATTGAGCAGTGTTTGAGTAGGAAGGTCCTTTTAAATTATAAATAAAAACTTCCTGAGCACTGTTATCCACATCTACAATTACCTGATTGGTAAAATCGGTTCTGTAAGCGTCAATTGTGATATAAGCTTCCCTGTAATTAATTTTAAACTTTTGTGTGAAATTTAAACCATAGTTCCATCCTGTTTCAGGTTTCAATCCATATGGCATACTTAAATCACCGGGTTCCAGAATCCAATTACGCGAGGATACCATTAAATACATATTATCAGAAAAAATATTTGGTGTACGCAAGGCACGGCCTCCGCTTAACCTGAAAACAGTTTTGCTTTCGTTTAAAGCATAACGCAAATGCAGGCGAGGCGTAAAAAACAAACCATAATAATTATGATAATCAGCACGCAAACCGGCAATCATGTTAAACTTATCTTTTGTATTATGAGCAAATTCAACAAAAGCACCGCCAACCTGTTCTTCACGGTTAAATTTAAACAACCGGAAGGTTTCATTCACTTTATCATTCATAAAACTCGCACCTAACTTAAAAGTGTTATCAGTTGTTTTTATATAACTCTGAAAAATATAATTGGCGTAAAATGTTTTTTGCAGACCTGTATAAATACTTTTATCGTAAAAGTTTTTCTGGTCATGATTTAAGTATGACAATTGAAGGCCCATACTTGTTACCGGTCTTTTAAAAACAAATCCTGTTTTACTGTACAATTCCCATTTTTCATTATCTAAACCTATTTTATAATATGGTAATGTGTCAGCTTCATCATGTATTAGCTGTTCATATTGTCCGCCCCTGCGTTCGTCTTTTAAATAACCACCGCCAAATTGTGCCTCAAATCCCTTTTTACTTTGAAAGGAATACTTATTCATAAAATTATACTGACTTCCTGTAGGGATATCAGCAAAATGATCGTGGTTATGGTCTTCAATTTTAGGATTAGAGCTTACATGAGATAATAAACCAACAGATAATTTTGGGTTAATGCGATGCTTAAGATTTAAATTGTACTCATTTCTTCCGCTTTGATTTCCGTAAGCATTAAAATGAAGTTTATCTGAAGTTTCAGGATTCTGCAACTCGGTATTAATTTGTCCGGTAAAACTTTCATAACCATTAATTACAGAACCGGCGCCCTTACTTAGTTGAATAGATTGAATCCATGTTCCCGGAATGAATGATAAACCAAATGAATTAGCAAGACCTCGCAAATAAGGCATATTTTCTTTTGTAATTTGTGCGTACTGACCTGATAAACCCAGCATTTGAATTTGTTTGGTTCCGGTGACGGCATCGGCAAAACTCACATCAATGCTTGGATTAGTTTCGAAGCTTTCAGATAAATTACAGCAAGCTGCTTTCATCAATGACCGCTCGGTTAAAATTTCAGTTTTAATTGCTGATAGATAAGAAATTTCCGTTCCGCTGCTCCTGTATTCAATTTCAACTTCATTTAAAAGTACGCCGCTACTCAAAACTACAGTAATAGGTTTAGAAATATCCTTAACAATTACGCCTTCGGTCTTGTAACCGGTTAAGGAAAAAATAAGTGTGTCACCATTTTTTGCATCAATTAATAAGAAATTTCCCGTAGTATCTGTTACAGTAAATTCTCCATGCTTTACCTGGACAATTGCATTAGGTAAACCTGAAGCTTTTTTATTTGCATCCAATTCTACAACCCTGCCCTTTAGCTGAGCTTCCGAATTCCAGAATACAAACAATAAAACAATAAATATTAATTTTTTTATCTTAAACATTTTTCAAAATATTAACATTACCATGATAAGACTCATGGCTATCATCAAACCATCTTCAATAATTGTAATGCTGCTCATTGGTAAATTAAATACATCACCAAGGCAAGCGCATTTAATTTTTTTCTTATCCATTATACTTTTAACAACACCTATTAAACTAACACTCATTACAAAAAAAGTAATTAGGTTAACTAATAATGGTTCAAATCCTATAATAAACGCAAGGCCCAATCCTAACTCAATAAATGCGTATAAATAAGCCCAACCTTTCCATTTCATGGCTATCACATCATACATGGCATAACTCTCGGCAAAACCTTTTAGGTTTAAAAATTTAAAGAAGGAAAAAGCTATAAAAAAACCACCCATGAAATAATTCATCCAGCCCATAAAGTTTTCTTCATTTTGTACAGATACAAAAGTTGACACCATAAGTATATATATAAATACGGTCAACAAAGGCTTGTAAATAACATACCATGGTTTCTTCTGCTCTTCGAATACCGGAGCTAATTCAATTTTTCTTTTTGTAATACTGTATTTAGGATTCATAACAAAAGCCCCGTTGAGTTTCTGAACAGCTATTTCCTGATCTGAATCAATTTCAACCTGAGCTAAACTTTTATCAGCATTTACATTCTTTATCCCATCAACCGACGAGAGTAATTTTTTAACCGTGTCCTCACATGAAGAACAAGTCATTCCGGTAATTTCATAAGTGTATTTCATAATGTTTAAGTTTTGTATTACAAAATTCCATCATTATCTTTTCTTCTTATTACATTACTTTTGGTTGATTTTATATCATTTTTAGATACCACATCATCCAATGTCGACCGTTTTTTTATTTTAAGGGATTTAAAATAACCGGGGGTTAGTCCGGTTATTTTTTTAAACTGTCCCGATAAATGCGCAACGCTGCTATAACCTAAATCATCTGCTATTTGAGAAAGACTTAACTCATCATAAACCAATAATTCCTTCACCCTTTCAATCTTTTGCAGAATGATGTACTTTTCGATGGTAATACCTTCCTTTTCTGAAAACAAATTACTCAAATACGAATATTCTTTATGCAGTTTTTCAGAAATGATCACTGAATAATTAAACTTACGTTTTCTCTCCGATTTATAGATATCATCAATGACAAGATTTTTAATTTTTTCAATTAAACGGGCCTTTGCATTTTCAATGATTTCGAATCCATGCTCTGACAGCTTAGCATTTAACTGATCGATTTGTTTAGCAGAAATTCCAGTATCTGTTTCAACCTCCCCTAAAGTAATTCTAGTAGGAGAAATTCCTGTATCCTTAAAAACAGATGTAACAATGGTAATGCAGCGGTTGCAAACCATATTTTTTACCGATAAAACCATGTGCATGAAAAAATAATTATTTCTCTTCGTGCTTACGGTCGCGGTACTGGCAACAACCAGGCAGCTTTTGATAAGCAGCGTTGTCACCTTTTATTTCACCTGCATCATACCCTTTAGCGGCAATAGCCGTCTGAATTTTTACAAGGGTAGTTTTGGTAGTATCAAAAGTAACGGTGGCTACTTTTTTATCAATATCCCACTTGCAAATTTTAACGCCTTTAATATCCGCGGCATTCTCAATACGGGTTTGACACATGTCGCAATTGCCTTTTACTGCAAAAGTTTCGGTTTTAACTGTACCTTTTTGACTATAGGTGTAAAAGGAAACTAATATCCCTAATACTAAAAATATATTTTTCATTTTGAATATGTTTAATAATTAATATAATAGAAAGTCCGGTCACTGAACTTTCCGCCGCAGCGGAGAAGTGACGGCATTACATCAACCATTAAATTCTGAGAAAGGTAGTCTGAATGATATTGCTCTGAACAATATCAGGTGGAGGGAAAAAGTATTTAGAAACAAATACCGGAGAAGATTCGATTTTCAAATCAAATAAAAGAGGTGCAATAGTGAATAAATTAAAATCTGCAATACTAAAATGAGAATCAACGGCTTTCTTTACTGTAAAATCAGGTGAATAACGAGCTATGGTGTTTTCATTGGCGCAACAGCCATCGTCCATATCCTCTTCTTCGCCTCCGCAGCAACTATTGCTTTTAATTAAGAAACTAACTTTTTCTAATTCACCTCCACAATAATGCAGGTATACCGGAACGCCGATGGCAGTGGTTAAATAAACCACAACCATTAAACCGAACAAATATTTCCTCAATAAGTTGATAGCTCAAAATTAGTGAAAAATTAGCCTGAAAAATGCCATAATTTTCACATTTTTGTTAAAAGATTAAAAGGAAATGGACAAAACCAAGGCCAAAGCGCGGATTGATGATTTAAGCAAAGAACTTGAACAGCATAATTACAATTATTACGTTTTAGATAAGCCTACCATAAGCGATTTCGAATTTGATAAATTACTCGAAGAATTAATCGCACTTGAAAAAGAAAATCCCGAATTCCTGAAACCAGAGTCGCCAAGTCAGCGCGTGGGCGGACAAATTACCAAAGAATTTAAAAGTGTAAAACATAAATACCCGATGTTGTCCTTATCCAATAGTTACAGCAAAGAGGATATGGAAGATTTTGACAGAAGGGTTTGTGAAGGTTTAGGGATGAAGGGAAATGATTTGTTTGCACAGGAAATTGAATACGTATGCGAATTAAAATTCGATGGTTTATCGATTGGTTTGACTTATGTTGACGGAAAATTACAGCAAGCTGTTACGCGCGGAGATGGCGTTCAGGGCGATGATGTGACGACCAATGTAAAAACAATTAAATCAATTCCTTTAAAATTGCGTGGCGATTATCCAAAAGAATTTGAAATACGCGGCGAAATATTTTTACCATTAAAAGTTTTTGAAGCAATTAATAAAGAACGCGAAGATATTGGCGAGGCTCCGCTTGCAAATCCCAGAAATGCCGCGTCAGGCACTATGAAAATGCAAGACTCGTCGGTTGTGGCTAAAAGAAGACTGGATTGCTTTTTGTATTTCTTGCTTGGAGAGAACGTTCCGCATAAAAATCATTATGCCAATTTGCAAGCGGCAAAATCATGGGGTTTTAAAGTAAGTGAACACACAAAATTATGTAACGGAATTACTGAAGTTTTAAATTATATAGAACATTGGGATAAAGCCCTCCACAAATTACCTTTCGAGATCGACGGGATTGTAATTAAAGTAAATGATTACAAACAACAACAGAATTTAGGTTTCACAGCAAAATCTCCCCGTTGGGCTATTGCTTATAAATTTAAGGCCGAACAAGTCAGTACGGAATTACAAAGTATAAGTTATCAGGTAGGAAGAACAGGCGCCATTACCCCTGTTGCAAATTTGAAACCCGTTTTATTGGCAGGCACAACCGTTAAACGCGCCTCTTTACACAATGCCGATATCATTGAAAAACTAGATGTACGCATAGGTGATTTTGTTTATGTTGAAAAAGGCGGTGAAATTATTCCCAAAATTGTTGGGGTAGATTTAAAAAGACGGCCGGCTAACAGCAAAAAAACAATTTATATTGATAAATGTCCGGAGTGCGGAACTAAATTAGTGCGTCACGAAGACGAAGCACAGCATTATTGTCCTAACGAAATAGGATGTGCGCCGCAGGTAAAAGGCAAGATGGAACATTTTGTTGCGCGGAAAGGCATGAACATTGACAGTTTGGGCGGAGAAACCATTGCACAACTTTACGATGCCGGATTAATAAAAAACATTGCTGATTTATACGATTTAAAAAAAGAACAATTGCTGCCATTAGAAAGAATGGCTGAAAAAAGTGCAGATAATTTAATTGAAGGAATTGAAGCCAGTAAAAAAGTTCCGTTTGAGCGGGTTTTGTTTGCCATTGGCATCCGTCACGTTGGTGAAACTACCGCCAAAA
>CAZRNW010000101.1:0-9483 GCA_964601535.1 uncultured Flavobacteriaceae bacterium | reverse complement strand
ATTGGGTATTGATTTATCGGAACATCAATCCGAATCACTTGCTGCGAATGAACTTGATAAAACCGAATGTTTCATTGTAATGGATAGGTTGAATTATTATGAATTGGTAGGATTGGGAATACCCGGTAACAGGATTTATTTTTTATCTGATAAGGAGATTGCAGATCCGTATAAAAAAAGTACTTTTGACTTCGAAAATTGCTATAGGGAAATAAAAGAAGCAATTGATAAACTCTGATGAAAGCCTTTTTGCGAAAATTATACGAAGCTCTTCCATTTAAACTTCAAGTTTATAATATTTTGCGTAAAATAATTCCTTTACCACAAAAAGCATACGCTTATTTTTATTTTACAGGGGATTTCAAAACAAAACTGGAAGATAAAAGCTTCAGAATGCGCAATTACGGGTACCAATACCACGTAGAAAACGAATTATTTTGGGGCGGTATTGAAAAAGGATGGGAAAAGGAATCTGTTACCTTATGGGTTAAACTTTCTAAAATACATAATCATGTATTGGATATCGGTGCAAATACAGGCTTGTTTTCTGTAATTACTAAAACTATAAACCCAAATGCCAATGTGATTGCTTTTGAACCTATGCCTAAAATTTTCGATAAGTTAAAGTATAATGTAGAATTAAATAATTTAGATGTACGAATGACTACTTTGGCTTTATCAGATTATGATGGAGAGGCCACAATTTATCCTACAAGTCTTGAACATGTTTATAGTGTTACGGTAAATCAAAAACGCGACGATATCAAAGTTCCTGTACACGAAGTAAAAATTCAAACGATTCGTCTCGATCACTACATAGAGAAAAATAATATTAAAAATGTTGACTTGGTTAAAATTGATGTTGAAACGCACGAGCCGCAGGTGTTGGATGGGATGGGAGTGTACCTTAAAAAATTTAAACCCACTTTTTTGATTGAAATCCAGTCTGATGAAATCGCGCAGAAAATAGAAAAACTAACGGAAGGTTGCGGTTATCAGTATTATAATATTGATGAAAATTCAGGAATCACAAAGGTGGATAAATTAACCAAGAGTTCTTATTTCAATTTTTTGATGTGCAGCAAGGAAGTGGCTGCTAAAATCGGATTACGGTAAGGTTTATTTTTTCTGCTTTGTAATCTTTATGGCAGTTCTTATGTATTCGGAGGTAAAATCTTTTCTGTGAATTTCGCAAAAAGCAATGAATTCATAATCCCAATTCGGATTAATAATTTCAATAAGCGCTTTGTATTCGTGTTCTTTCCAGCCGGGATAACCTAAGAGTTCATCAAAAACTATTATGGTTCCTTCCTGAAAATGTTTTTGAGTGCATTCGAAAATTGCTTTTGTAGGTGAATAAGTATCAACGTCAACGTGGATAAATGCCACTTTATTTTTATTCAGATCTTTTTCAGTGACGAATTTAGGAAGCGTATCATTTATCCAGCCTTTAACCAGACTAACGTTTTCATTTACTTTAGGAAGAACACCGGCTTTATCAAAATGACCTTTTGCAAAATCAGTTCCTCCCCAGGATTCTGATAGGCCTTCGAATGAATCGAAGCCATAAACAGTTCGGTTATCATTATTTTCTTTAATGAAAGAGGAAAAATGATTGATTGAAAATCCGCTGAACACACCAAATTCCATTAGTACACCTGTTTTTGGTAATTGACTGAGGTTGTAATTCCAGAATTTTTTCAAGTCGGTGAAAAGAACAGCACTGCGCATGTTGGCGTAAATAAATTCAGCACTATCGCTGTAAGCAAGTCTTTCCAGCTCATAAAATGTTTTTTTGGCAGAAGACGATTTGAGAGTAATCATAAAAATGATATTATTGTTTTTATTTCGTAAATAACTGAACATAATGCACGCGATTTATTTGTTAAAGGTAGTAATAATTTGATGAAATTGATTAAGTCTTTTCAGCCATTTTTTGCTTACCAAGGAACTGCTGAAATACAATTTTTATTTCTTTCTTGAAAATGAGGTAAAACAATAAAGTAAAAAAAACTAACTGAATCAAGTAAATGAAAATATTATATTGCGGCAGAAAAACAAAACAAAGCACATTAATTAAAATGTAAAGAACCGGGACACCATAAATCTTCAAGTAATTAAGTTGAAAAGAAAATACTGATTTGGTGAAATAATAAGATAATACAACCTGGAAAATTTTTGTAATTACACCGGCGTATATCGCGCCCATCAAGCCAAAGAATGAAGTTAAAAAGTAAGTTGTGACTATCTGTATAATGGCGCAGGTTCCAAATATTTTCAATAGCTGAACGGTTTTTTTAGAATAGAGGATTGTGGCAAAATAGTAGTTTAAAGCGCCTCTTAAAGCATAGCCTGCAGAAATTAAACCAATAAAAGCAAAACTTTGAAAATATTCTGATTTAAAAATAAACAACTTGATGATAATAGGGATGAGGATGCAGAATAGAATTAAATTGAAAATATTTACCGCCGTAAATACGTTAATGTATCTGTTGGATTCGGGAGTTGTTTCATTTTTGTTGTTTTTGTTCCATATGGCAAACAATTTCGGGAATATAACGGCAGAGAGCGCATTTTGCAAAAATTCTATACCTAAAAAACATTTTAATAATAAATCATATGAAGCCAGATCATTACTTGGGATAAGTGATTTAAGAAAATACCTGTCAATATTCCCTAAAACCCAAAATGACAGGGCGAAGAAAATGTAAGGTGTACAAAATTTTTGTAGCTCTCTTAAGAACTTTAAATCAAATACGGGAGTCGAATTAGATTTGAAAATAAAATAACCGAGAATAAAAATAATAAGTCCCGAAAACAAGCGTCCGTAAATTGGGCCATTCAAAGAATCCGGAAATAAAAAAAGACCGCCTAGAGAAATTCCGATGGTTGCGACAAAATTAATGAGATTTAAAATCAGAAACTGAAGTGGTTTCTTAAAATATATTAATGCATTGGTTCCGGTTTTAAAATAAGAATTAAAAAAAGCCGTAATAATCGAAGCTATTCCAAATGGCCAGAAAGAAACATTATCGCCTTCCTCAAAAATAAGGGGGAATAACGAAGGTCCTGCGATGAATGAAATTAATGTTAACCCAAGTCCAATTAATAACAATAATCTTGATACCGTGCCAACAAACCGTTTTTGTTCATGTGGCTCATCGGTTAGCTGGGTATATTTTACGCCGAAGTAAGAATCAACAGAATAAGAAAAAAGAATCTGTAAAAGAAGCGAGATGCTGATATAAAAACTTAAGGAAACATATTGATTTCCGGTGAAAAAGTTGGCATAAAAGGGCAATAATAAAATCCCCGAAAGCATTGGCATGGCTCCGCCAATTGTATAGACTATTGATGATTTTAAAAAAGATTTACTTATCACTGATTATTCTTTTCGTAAACGAAAAAATCGCAAAACGGAACAGCTCCTTTAGGCGTTTCTGTTGTGAATTTACTTTTTATAACTTCTTTCAGCTTCCATCCGTTAATGTTTTTTGAAACAAAATCGGTAAAACTTCTGCGGTTTTCGTGCTGATAAATAGGTTCTTTTTCCTGATTAAAATCCGTTGCGTAAATAATCACATATTTTGTTGAAGCAGCAAATAAATGTCTTAAATAGGTCTCAAATATTTCTTTCTCTACCAAATGATATAAAACATCTAATGACATGCTTAAATCAGCGCTAAATAACTTTGCATTATCATGAAAAGCCAGCGTGTTATAAACGTAAAAACTTTTGCTTTGGTCTCCTTTAAACAGATTATAACAAATTTTAACGGCAGTTGGCGAAACATCTAAGCCAATATATTTAGGATATTTTGCAAGCGTTAACTGGTTTCCGTCACCGCAACCAAATTCCAGCACAGTTTGGATATTATTTTTTCTTACAAATTCATTTAAAACTTCAGCTTTGAAAGCGGCCAGCTCGGCATAGGAGCCGTCTCCTGAGTTACCTTCATTCCTGTACCTTGCATCCCAATACTCTGCTGAACCTTTAAAGGTTTTTTTCTGTTGTCTGCGCTTCCAGGCCTCTATAAAAGGCAAATTAAAAATTTTTTCTTTCAAACTCATATCTTTATATTTATTGAGTACTTTACAAAACGCATTAAAGATACGAAATAAAGTAATTTAGCATTATGAAGGTCCTTTTTATTTCTTCCTGGTATCCTAACAGTACAAATGCTCTTAAAGGGGTTTTTGTAAAAAAGCATGCCGCCGCCATAAAAATAGCTGGACTTGAAATAGAGGTTTTGGCTATTACGGTAAATTACAGTAAATCCTTTTTCGAAAAAAAGTTTTACCGTGAAGTTGACGAAAACGGAGTTGTTACACATGTTATTGAATTAAATTCGCGTTTTTATAAATTCATCCATGTTGATTTAATAATGCAATTTGCATACCTGAAGAAATATTATTTGAGAAACATTAAGCCAAACTTCCGGCCTGATGTTATCCATTCGAATGTTATTTTTCCAGCCGGTATTTTAGGATATTGGCTGTCAAAAAAGGAGAATTTACCGCATATCATCACAGAACACTGGAGTAAAGTAGATAAATTTATTTCACGTAGCCTTTACTCAGGTCAGGCTAAAAAAGCATACGCCTCGGCAAAATTTGTAACAGTTGTTTCTGGTTTTTTGAAAAAAAGTTTAAGTAAACATGTTCAGCCTGACAGTAAAATAGAAATTGTTCCTAATGTGGTAAATACAGAAGTTTTTACTTATAAGGAAAAAAAGCCGTTTAGCTCTGAAATAAAATTCTCCTGTGTTGCGCATTGGACAAAACCTAAGCGACCGGATTTAATTTTTAATGCATTAAACGAGTTTTCAAAAACAGCCGGAAAGAAAATAGTTTTAAATGTTGTAGGGGAAGGATATTTACTGGATGAATTAAAGAAAACTACATGGAATTTTACAATTAATTATTTAGGGAATTTCCCGCCTCAAAAACTGGCTGAATTACATCAACAGTCGGATTACTTTTTGCATGCGAGTGAGATTGAAACCTTTTCGATTGTCATTGCAGAAGCGCTGGCAACCGGAACGCCTGTTTTAGCTTCAAATGTTGGTGCGATCCCTGAATTATTGAATGTTACGAATGGTGTTGTTTGTGAAAATAATGGCAGCAATTGGCTGGATGGATTAAAAATGATGACTGAAAATAATTACAACCATCAGTTAATAAGTAAAAACAGCGACCGTTTCGGGCTACTTAAAATTGGCAATCAGTTTAAAGAGATTTACGGGAAATTCATCTGATAGGTAATATACCTGAATTTAGACGTTTTTTATTTAAATTGCATCCTAATAGGTGAGTATTATCAAAACTATATCCAGGAAATTCATTTTCCCTTTATTAACGGGAATAAAAGCCGATAGAATGCTTTTAAGTTTTTGCAAGTCAAAATGCATCATCATTAATTTTCACGGTGTAACGGATGTTATTGGCGGCAGATTCAATAACCGTCACATGGATGTTAAAGAATTTGAGAAAACAATTTTGTACCTGAAAAATAATTTCGAGATTGTGAATTTGGCTCAGATTTTTGAAATGCACCGTTCGGGTAAAAAACCAACGAAAAAAACGATTGCCATTACTTTTGATGATGGGTATATTAATAATTTTTCTCAGGCATTGCCTGTTCTTAAAAAACATAATGTTCCTGTCACGTTTTATTTGATTTCAAAGGGATTAGTGGATGATACGTATTACGTTTGGCCCGATATAATTGATTTGATTCAGAAAAACAGTAAGGATAATATTGTTTTGGATGAAAACATATTTGCTTATCCTGCTTTTTACTCTGAAAAATTGAAATTGAGTCTGGTTGATTTTTTAAAATCCTGTGGCACAAAGCGTGATAAATTTATTAAGGAATTGACGGATAAATATTCTTTTCATCTGGATGTGGCAAAAAAGGTACCTCAGTTAATAGAACTTATCAGGAAAAACGAATTTGCTAAGTATGCCAGTGAACCTTTAATTGAATACGGTTCACATTCTCATGCGCATTTCAATTTGGAATATTTAAGCAAAGCAGAATGTGAATTTGAACTGCATGAATCAAAAAAGATAATTAAAGATTATACCGGTAAAGAACCTGTATCCTTGGCTTTTCCAGACGGCAGTTACAGTAATGAAACACTGGAAGTAGCTTTAAAAGCCGGCTACAAAAATCTTGTCGCTGTAAGTTATAAGTATTACGAAGCAAATAAAAATCCGAATTTACTATCGCGGTTCACTATCAGTAATTCAACCACTTTCGAATCGAATGCTTTAAGATTAGCAATAAGCTTTAAAAAATTCGGATTTTAATCCTTTGCAATTTTCTTATAGGAAACCGTAATTCCTTTAATTAATGAAGAACTAAGGCCATTGTGTTCCATTTCATTTAATCCTGCAATGGTACATCCTTTAGGTGTTGTAACTTTATCAATTTCCTGTTCGGGATGCGTTCCTTTTTTGATTAAAAGATCAGCGGCACCTTTTACCGTTTGGGCGACTATTTTCCGGGCCGTTGCAGCATCAAATCCAATTTCAATTCCGCCCTGAATACTTGCCCTGATATAACGCATCGCGAATCCTGTTCCGCAAGCGCCAATAATAGTGGCTGCTTCCATTAATTTTTCTTCGATGATTACAGTTTGTCCTAACTTATTAAATAAGCCTTCAACTAGCTCAATTTCCTTTTTGCCCGCGTTTTGGAGGGCCAGACAAGTCATGCTTTCGCCAATAGCAATTGCAGTATTAGGCATGGCACGGAAGACAGACATCTTTTTTCCAACTACCTCAGTGATTTCCTCAATTGAAGTACTGCTTACCACTGAAATTAAAATTTGTTTTGGATGAAGGTTTTTTGAAATTCCTTTTAAAACTTCTTTTATCTGAAATGGTTTTACACAAAGCAAAATAATATCAGCCTTTTTTACCGCTTTTGAATTATCACTTTCAACTTTACAACCTTTTTTCTTTAGGTCGTTTAACGATGCAATATTCCTCCGCGTAACGGTGATATCCGCTGCTTTAGCATATTTCGAATCAATTAATCCTTCGGCGATGGCTATTCCTAAATTGCCGCCGCCTATTATGGTAATGTTACGGCTCATTGTAAGATTGTTTTTGCTTTGTTAATGGCATTGTCCAAACCTTCAGGCTTACTGCCTCCTGCCTGGGCGTAAAATGCCTGTCCACCGCCACCGCCATTTATTTCTTTGGCTAAATCGCGGACAATATTTCCTGCATTCAGATTTTTTTCTTTAACGAGATTGTCGCTTACAATAACAGAAATGCTGGGTTTACCTTTTACTTCTGCACCTACAACGCAAAATAAGTTTGGCAATTCGTTTTTAATTTCGAATAATAAATTTTTTATTTCTTCAGCACTGTCAAATTCAATACGCTCGGTAATGATGTTAATTCCGTTTTTTAACTGCACTTTCGATAATAAATCCTTTTTTACCGATTGCGCTTTTTCTTTCATGAAAACCTGCAATTGTTTCTGAAGCTCATGGTTCTCCTCAACTAAACTGCTGACACCTTTTACAACATCTTTGCTGTTTTTTATAATAGCTTTTACTTCGTTAAGCACTTTCACCTGATTTTCAAAATATTCTTCCACTTTCGCTGATGAAATCGCTTCAACACGACGGATTCCTGCCGCAACTGCGCCTTCGCTTACTAATTTAAAAAATCCTATTTGTCCAGTTGATGATACGTGTGTACCGCCGCATAATTCTATCGAGAAATTTTTATCAATCGTCACAACACGCACTACATCTCCGTACTTTTCTCCGAATAAAGCCATCGCGCCTGTTTTCTTGGCGGCCTCAATATTCATCAATTCAATCTTCACGGGAATGTTTTCGCGGATTTTTGAATTAACGATGTGTTCAATTTCTTTCAGCTCTTCATCCGTTACCTTAGAGAAATGCGAAAAGTCAAAACGCAAATGCTCTTCATTCACTAAACTTCCTTTTTGTTCTACATGTTTTCCTAATGTATTTCTTAATGCAGCGTGTAATAAATGCGTTGCGCTGTGATTGTTGTTAGTTAGTTGACGCCTTGTTTTGTCGATTTTCGCAACGTAAACGGTATTAATATTCTCAGGTAATTTATCACAGAAATGAATAAACACGCCATTCTCTTTTTTGGTATCCGTGACAAAAACTTTCTCATTAATGCTTTCTAAAACACCAATATCGCCAACCTGACCGCCGCTCTCGGCATAAAAAGGCGTTTTATTAATTACTAAATTGTATTGCTCTTTGTTTTTTGCTTTTACTTTACGGTAGCGGACAATCTTACATTCAGCCTCTAATTCTTCATAACCAACAAATTCAGTTTCTTTTTCGCCCTGAACAGATTTTCCGAATTCGGTATAAACCCAGTCTTCAGTATCAACACTTGTTGCAGCGCGGGAACGGTTCTTTTGTTCATCTAAGTATTTTGCGAAACCAACTTCATCCACACTCAAATCATAACTTTTCGCAATCAATTGCGTTAAATCCAGAGGGAAACCAAAAGTATCATACAATTCAAAAACAACTTTCCCATCAATCACCGTTCCTTTTTTCGAATTGGTTAAATCTATACACACCTGATCAATCCGCTTTAAACCAAACTCTAAAGTTTTATAAAACGAAATTTCTTCTTCCTTAATTACTTTTTCAACTAATACTTTTTGGTTGACTAATTCAGGAAACGCTTGTCCCATCTGATTCGCTAATGTAGGAACCAAACGGTGCATGAAAGGTTCTTTTAAATTCAAAGATTGATAACCATAACGGATGGCACGGCGTAAAATACGTCGGATGACATAACCTGCACCTGTATTGCTTGGCAACTGACCATCACAAATAGAAAAAGAAATGGCGCGAATGTGATCTGCAATTACGCGCATACCAATATTAATCATCAATTGCTTTTTGTGATGCTCTTCATCTTCCGGCTTGTAGCGTAAGCCGCTAAGTTCTTCAATCTTGGTAATGATTGGCATGAAAACATCGGTGTCGTAATTACTTTGTTTGCCTTGTAACACAACACACAAACGTTCAAATCCCATTCCGGTATCCACATGTTGTTTTGGTAATTTCACCAAGGAGCCATCTGCTTTGCGTTCAAATTCCATGAACACATTGTTCCAGATTTCAATTACCTGAGGATGTCCTGTATTTACCAGTGTTGCTCCGGGACTTCCCAATCTGTCTTCTGGTTTTCGGATGTCGCAATGAATTTCGCTACATGGACCGCAAGGACCCATTTCACCCATTTCCCAGAAATTATCTTTTTTATTTCCTTTTAAGATTCTGTCTTTCGGAATTAATTTCGCCCAGGTATCGTAAGCTTCCTGATCGAAAGCCAAACCTTCTTTTTCGTCGCCTTCAAAAACGGTAACGTATAATCTGTACGGATCAATTTTATAAACTTTCGTTAATAATTCCCAGGCCCATTCAATCGCATCCTTTTTAAAATAATCGCCGAAAC
>CAZRNW010000100.1:0-9504 GCA_964601535.1 uncultured Flavobacteriaceae bacterium | reverse complement strand
CAGCGAAGTTATAAATACAATAATTAAAGCCGGTTTCATTTACATAAAACTTTGTATTCAGAAACTGGGTTCCAAACAAAACCTTTTCCGGCCATTGACCTTTGTTCTCTTTGAAAACAAGAGAGGGAGCACCAGCTAAAATAGTATGGCTGGCTACAGAAAATAATATTAAGCAGATAAATCTCATTCCTTAAATGCATAATAAATTTACGAAATAAATCTTATATCAGAACAGCGTTTAAAAGGCGGTAACAGAACATTATACCTGCTGTTTGTCAGCATTTTAATCCTTTTTCCTCGAAATATAATACAAGGGAATACCACAGAGTGTAATGCAAATTCCAAACACTGAATTAATCAGTATACTTGACCCATTATTGTAATTTGTAACATCCGTATAAACAGTAGTACATAAAAAAAATAAAACAAAAGCAAGAAAAATTATTGGGACAAATGGATACATCCAAACTTTGTAAGGTCTTTTAGTATCTTTCATTTTATACCTCAAAATAATTACCCCAAGGGTACTCATGCCATAAAAAAACCAAGTGACAAAAACTAACATATCGGTGAGCATATCGAATGAGCCGCTAAAAATTAAAACGGTTGTCCAAACTCCATTAAACATCAAAGCTGTCCCTGGCGTTTCGAACCTAGGGTGAATTTTTGCAGCAGAAGCAAACCATCGGTTTTCTTCACCCATTGCATAAGTGGTGCGTGCTGTTGCTAATACATTTGCATTCGCTGCACCTAAAGTTGAGAGGATAACAAGTAATGCGATAATTCCAGCACCAATGCCTCCCCACGAAACTGAAGCTGCATCGGATGCAACAAAGGGAGATGCTGCCAAAGAATTAATTGGTAATACATAAATATAGGCGAGATTAATTAAAACATAAACTGCAATGCAAAACAATAAACCGGTGAATAATGCTTTTGGAATATTTTTTTGCGGCTGCTGAATTTCACCCGCGACAAAAGTAATATTGTTCCATCCATCGTATGCCCAGAATGCGCCTGAGATTGCTGCCATGTAAGCCCCAACTAAAGCCCAGCCTGTTGGCATAAAATCTGCATTGGTTATTATATTACTTGCTGAGCCATTTGAAGAAATAAATATGCCGCCTATTAATAACACTATCGCAAGTGCTTTCATAAAAGTTAAAACATTTTGTAATGCGCTCCCGCTTTTCACGCTTCTGTAATTAATAATACTCAGCAACCAGATTAAAATAACCGTCAGTACTTTTACACCTATATTTTCCAATGGATAAATTGTGCCAATAGCAGGAATACTCAAATGCAGCATTTTTTCTGTGAGTTCAGAAAATCTTGGCAACTCTATAAAATAATTGGTGTATTGCGAACAGACATATGCAATAGATGCATTTCCAGCGGTGTTCACAACTGCAAAGGCTGCCCATGCATAAGTGAAGGCGAAAACATCACCATAAATTTTTTTGAAAAAAACAAAAGGACCTCCTGTTTCAGGAAACATAGTGGCGAGTTCACAATTAGAGAGGGCGCCAAACATACTGACGATGCCGGCGACTAACCAAACACTCAATAACAGCAATGGAGAACCAAGTTGTGAAGCCATTAAAGCGGGCTTCATAAAAATACCGGAGCCTATTACGCCGCCAACAACAATTGCAATAGTGGCCTTTAAACCGAGTGTGCGTGTAAATCCACTCATCAACCAAAAAATTCAGCCAACAGACAATGAAAATGATGTGTGCCTTTTTCCTGTGTTACAGAATATCGTCCGTATTTGTAAAAACGGGAGCGGATTCCTTTTTGTACGTTTTCAACTACTTCTTCATCTTCGTGTTCAACATCGTCCAAACCGTTTCCGGCTCCTGTATTTAATTTACTTTCATCGGAAACATAAGTATAAAAAGAAACTTTACATTCGCTGACATTAATTGGCTGCACAACATTCACCGATAATCCCCATGGATAAAAATTAAACATCATATTAGGAAATACCCAGAAATAATAAGCGGCAACACGCTTCCCGAAATCAGGAGATGACTGAGGTAAATCAAAGCAAGCCTCTCCTTTTTTTGCGATACCCATTTGTAAATTAGAATACTTAAAAACTTCAGTTGTATACTCGCTAAAATCAAGAACTGCATTAAGCGAAGCGTGAACAAATGGAATATGAAAACCTTCCAGGTAATTTTCGCAATACAAAGCCCAGTTGGCTTTTACATTGTAATCTTTTGATAAATCCTTGCGGAAATTCAATTTTTCGACGGGGAACCACTCCATTCGCTTCATCATTTCTTTTAAGAATTCAGGCGCAGGAATTTTAGGATTTAATGAAGTGAACAATAATTTTCCCCAATTAAAAAGCGGCAATTGATGCAGGTTATCATCTTCACATGGAAAATTCTCCACTTCTTTGAATTGAGGCATGGAAATAAATTTTCCATCCAGACCAAATTGGCGGCCATGATACTTACAAACTATATTTTTAACCTTACAGCTTTCATAGGCTAGTAAATTACCGCGGTGTGTGCAAACATTACTCAGACAATATAATTTATTTTCGCGGTCCTTTGTTAAGACCAGGGGTTCATTTAAATAATTTTCAAGTAATACAAGAGGTGAAATTGAACCTTGCTCAATTACTAAACTTTCATCGCCGATAAATTGCCATGAAGGTGAAAATATTTTTTCTTTAGCTTCATGGAAACATTCAGCGCTTTTGTAAACCTGCGTATCAATGGTTTTTGCTTTAGCTATATTTTTATCTACAAAAAAGCGAGGCATTTTTTTAAATCTTAATTCCGATTACACAAATATCATCTACCTGTTCCAAATTACCTTTCCAATCCGAAAATTCTTTTTCAAGTTTTAATTTCTGTTCTGTAATACTCATTGTACTGATGGTCCGCATTAGATCTACGAGTTGATGGTACTTGAATTTCTTTCCGCTTGGGCCTCCAAACTGATCGGCATAGCCGTCGGTAAAAATATAAATGTGATCGTCCTTCTCAACATTCACCTTATGTGTTACGTATTTCAAAGGCGTATCAACTTTGCCAATCGCTTGTTTGTTTGGTTTAAATTCTAGAATCTCACCCTTTCTTACAATCCATAATGGATTATTTGCTCCTGCCCACTCCAGTTGCTTTGTTTTTTTATTTAGGAGACAAAGCGAAATATCCATACCGTCCTTCACTTCTGTTTCACTGCGCTCAAATGTTTCAACAACCAGTTCACGGGTCTTATCTAATATTTTTCCCGGATCGGTAATTTCAAATTCCTTTACGGTACGGTTTAATGCATTACTACAAACCACACTTACCATTGCACCCGGAACACCATGTCCGGTACAATCGGCAGCAGCAATTAGCAAACAATCCTTTGTTACAACCTCTATCCAGTAAAAATCTCCTGCCACAATATCTTTTGGTTTGTAGAGTATAAATGACTCCGGCAAATGCTCTTTAATCAAACTCATTGGAGGCAAAATCGCTTCCTGCAATCGTTTGGCATAAGATATGGAGGATAAAATCTCTTTTTGCTTTTCCTCAATAATAATTTTCTGTTCCTCTGTTTCTTTATTTTTTAATTCGATAATTTCTTTTTGTTTCCTGATTATCCGAAACCGGTTATACATAACACCTCCACCAACAAAAAGAATGAGCAATCCACCATACAGGGCGAATTTTTGGAGTTGGTCTTTTTCGATTTGAGTATTTTTTGCCAGGATCAAGGCATCAGTTACTTTTTTCTCATTCGCATTTTTTTTACTGTCTTGTTCTAACTTTTTATCGAACTCAATCTGTAATTCTTTTTGAGTTAATTCTTTCTGAACATCGCCCTTGAATAAGCTGTCATGTATGCGTTGTCGAATTTCATAATGACGGAAAGCATCTTTGTAATTGCCTAAGGCCTGATACACATCAGACATTACAGATGAAACAGACATTCTTGCTGAAGCATCCGGATCTTGCTTTAATAAACGCTCGGCCTCATTGAGATATTTTAACGCGATATCATTTTTATTCAGCTTATGATAAGTGTTGCCTATTTCTGCACCTGTTGTGATTGCCAAATAGGTATAACCTTCTTTATTCGCGAGTGCCAGAGTTTTTAGTTGATATGGTAATGCTTTATCGAAAATACCCTGTTCAAAATATAAATTACCAATGTTGCCATTAGCAGAAGCAATACCATAATTATCTTTGAGTAATTCATACATGTCTAAACTTTTCTGTGCGTAACTAATCGCCTGCTCATAATCTTTAAGTCCTGTATAAATAATACTTATGTTGTTTAAAGAACTTGCTACGCCCTCAATATTTCCGATTTGCTGTACTAACTTTAAACAGCGCATCTGATACCCTAAGGCTTTACTGAATTCTTTTAAATCAATGTACAAACTTCCGATATTGCCCATGGCGGAGGCTATCCCTCTGTTATCACCGAGTTCTTCCATGATTTTCAGGCATTGTTGATAAGCTTCAATAGCCCTCACATAATTTCCGCGCACCTGAAACGAAGCGCCAATTGTATTTAAAGCTTTTGACTCCTGCTTACGTAATTTTTTTGCTCGGGCCAGTTCCAATTGTTTTTGTCCTAAAATAAATGTGGAATCAGGATTCGTGTACAATAAATCCCATGCGAGTTCGTAAAGGGCGGCCAACTTAGTTGTATCCTGACTTTTTGGATTTTTATACAAAGCCCATAAAGAATCTGCGCGCTGGGAAAACAAATTCACAGTACAAAACAAAATCACTATGAGAATACTCTTTCTGATCATTTATATTCTAATTCCAATAACGCACACATCATCAATTTGCTCCAATGTTCCTTTCCAATCATCAAAAGAATCGCTGATAATTTTGCGTTGTTCAGCCATTGGTAAGTGGTGATTGTTTAATATTAACTCGTTAAGTTTTTTGTATTTATACTTTTTTCCTTTCGGTCCGCCGAACTGATCAGCGTAACCATCAGTATACATGTATAAAATATCACCTTTCTTTAATGGTAAGGAATTATGCGTAAACTCGTCTTCACGCACTCCAATTCCAATCGGCATTTTGTCGGCATGGTATTCAACAATCGCCCCATTGCTTATGACAATTGGTTTATTATGCGCCGCTGCATAAGTATACTGTTTTGATTTAGAATCGATGCATAATAAAATTCCATCCATTCCGTCTTTGCCGCCTTCTTTCGAAATATTTTTTATTAAGCGCTGACGTACATGATTAAAAATTTCATTCGGTTGTTCTATTCCCATTTGGTTAATCGCTTCGTTTAAGAATGAAATATTCAGTAAACTCATAAATGCACCGGGAACGCCATGACCCGTACTGTCGCACACCGCCAAATAGAATTTATCGCTTTTACTCTTGCCTGTTGTCAGTTTAGCAGAGGTTGCCCAGTAAAAATCACCGCTCACAATATCTTTCGGTTTAAAATAAACAAAATGCTCAGGTAAATTTTTCTCAAGATAAGTATCAGAAGCCAATATAGTAGTTTGAATTCTTTTCGCATACATAATCGAATCCACAATCTCTTTCTGTTTTTCTTCAATCACATTTTTTTGCTTTACCACTTCAGCGGTACGTTCTTCAACTTTTTCTTCGAGTGTATGGTTGATGTGACGTAAATCACCAATGAGTTTAGCAATGGAGCCTTGCATCTTTTTAAAACTCTCGGCAAGGGTTCCGATTTCATCCTTTCGTCCAACAGGAATTTCAATATCCATGTTTCCATTACCTAATTCCTGTGCATCAACAGTTAATTCTTTTAATGGCCTTGTAATTTCACGCGACACAAAATAGGAAGCTGCGAATACAAACAAAAGTAAAATACCAAAAGCGGTAATGATATTATTACGGAGTGTATTTATTTCGGCAAAAGCTTCTGCCTCGTCAATCTCACTCATCATCACCCAATGCATATTTAATATATCCAATGGCTTAAATGCAGATAAAACGGGAACGTTCCGGTAATCGTTAAAAATACGACTGTCAGTTACGCCTTTCAATGCGGCTTCTGTGCCTTCTGTTTTCACTTCCTGCAAACCTATGGTACTGTTAAAGTTTTTTATTTTTGCAATTGTTTTGGGCTCCACTTTTAAATCTTCAAGCATTTTAAAATAATTGGTGCTGTCTTCAATTAAAAAGCGGGACTGATTCCTTAACGTATAATCTTCTGCAACAATATAAGTTTCGCCGGTTGTTCCCAGGCCAACTTTTGCCCATTGCTGTTTGTTGGTCATGATATCATTAATCCTGTCGATAGGCAATTGAAAGACCAAAACCCCTATAGCGGTATCACCTTCAAAAACGGGGGCCGAAATAAATGACGAAGGGGCATTATAGGATGGATGATAAGGTTTGTATTCTACCAAACGCATGTCCGTTTTTTCTCTGGTATCTTTTACTGCATTAAACGCTGAAGCTAAATTCGTGTTACGGTACGGACCATCTGTTAAACAAGTTGCAAAATCTACTTCTTTATAAACCGTGTAAACAACATTTCCGGTTTTGTTATCAATTAGAAAAATATCGTAGTAACCGAATTTTTCTAAAAAGTTTTTTATGGCAGGATGATATTTGCCATGTGCTTTTGTATAAGAACTTTTGTCGTTTCCCCTTATAAATTTATGTTTAACTCCAATGTTATTCGGATTATCGATAATGTAAAGGTTTTGCAAAATAACGGCTTCCTCATTTCT
Organism: uncultured Flavobacteriaceae bacterium; assembly: GCA_964601535.1. Classification (GTDB taxonomy): domain Bacteria; phylum Bacteroidota; class Bacteroidia; order B-17B0; family Aurantibacillaceae; genus JAHEYG01. The sequence continues at coordinate 2,798 of CAZRNW010000100.1, read as the reverse complement.
GGATTGTTCTTCCACAATAACCGTTTTTGCTTCCATGTTTTTATTTAAACGCGGTAAAAATTCTGTATTTAAATAGGCTGTTTGTTTTTCTTTAAGTGAACTAAATTTTTCTTCATCAATTTTTAATTCCTGTTTAATTGAACCATAACCGGATTTGAATTCCTGCATGGCTTCAATTATCATCGGGTCGGCAGCCATGGTACTTAACTGGTCTTGAATAATCTTAAAATAATCCTGAATCTGACTTGCTTTCATTTCGCGGACTGCAGTTAATTTTTCGAAAGATTGTTTTTCTAATGAACTTTTAGCGCGCTTGTAACTAATAACCCCAATAACCAACATAGATAAGAAGGCAATGGCAAAAAAAGTAACGGTAATCTTAACTCCGATTTTCATAGATAAGCAAGGACTCACTAAAATAAGGGTTTTCATACAATAATAAGGCATCGAAAGAGTGAAATATATTGATAAATGCGTAAGTTTGAATTCAATCTGGAAACCCTAATAGCATACGGTTTATTTTTACTGATTGGTCTTATTTTAGGACTTATTGGAGGCGGTGGCTCCATATTAAGTGTTCCGGTTTTAGTTTATCTTTTCCATTATCCCGCCGAAATAGCAACAGGTTATTCTTTGTTTATTGTAGGCTTAACTTCTTTAGTTGGAGGTTTTGCTTTTATCAGGCGCGGAGACATCAGTTTTGAGTCGCTTTTGCAATTTGCTGTCCCCTCGTTAATTACCGTATTTTTCGTGAGAAAACTGATTATTCCCGCCCTACCGGAAGCGTTTTTTAATATTGGTGGATTTACGGTTACAAAGCAAGTTTTTATTATGACGGTCTTTGCTGTTTTAATCATTTTCTCCTCTTACAGTATGATAAAAAAGCAGAAACCTAATTACAGGAATGATGCCATGTGGGAGGAGTTTTCTAAGTCGCCCATCCGTATTTATTTTGTTATTCTTTTAGCCATTTTAGTTGGGTTTTTGACGGGTTTTGTGGGCGCAGGCGGGGGTTTTATTATAGTGCCGGTTTTACTGTTTTTCATTCGTGTTCCGGTGAAAAAAGCTATAGGAACCTCACTTTGTATCATTGCTATCAATTCTTTGGTTGGATTTACCGGAAATTTAGGTCATTTAGATATAAACTGGCGTGTTTTATTGATAGCCTCTTCAATTTGCGTAGCAGGTATACTTGTTGGGAATCTTATTTCTGTGAAAATTTCGGCTAATAAACTCAAGCCTGCATTCGGGTGGTTTACTCTTATTGTGGGTATCTTTGTAATAGTTAAAGAACTCTTTTTATTGTAATCCCCCTATGCACGTAGAACAGATCTATACCGGATGTTTGGCCCAAGGCGCTTATTATATCCGCTCAGGAAATGAAGCAGCAATTATTGACCCGCTCCGTGAAACACAACCTTATACTTCGCGTGCCGAAAAAGACGGCGTGAAAATTAAATACATTTTCGAAACGCATTTTCATGCAGATTTCGTATCCGGGCATGTTGACCTCGCCAAAAAAACAGGTGCTAAAATTGTGTTTGGTCCGAATGCAAAAACAGATTACGAAAGTTATGTGGCGAAAGACGGTGAAGAATTTAAAATCGGAGATGTTACCATTAAAGTTTTACACACACCGGGTCATACTTTAGAATCATCGACTTATTTACTTTACGACGAAAACAAAAAACCATATTGTATTTTCAGCGGGGATACTTTATTTATTGGTGATGTTGGCAGACCGGATTTGGCCATTAAGAGTGATTTAACGCAGGAAGATTTAGCCGGGATGTTGTTTGATTCACTCAATTCAAAAATAAAATCATTGCCTGATGATGTGATTGTTTATCCTGCACACGGCGCAGGCTCTGCTTGCGGAAAAAGTATGAGCAAGGAAACATTTGATACTTTAGGAAACCAGAAACAAAAAAATTACGCACTGGTGATGAATTCGAAAAAAGAATTTGTAACTGAATTAACGACAGGCATTTTGCCTCCGCCTCAGTATTTTGCCAAGAATGCAGCATTAAATAAAAAAGGTTATTCTTCTTTTGATGAAGTGATGGAGCAAGGCAGCAAAGCATTATCACCTTCTGAATTTGAAAAAATTGCAAACGACGGTGATGCTTTAGTTTTAGATGTACGCAAGCCGCAGGAATTCGCCAAAGAACATATTCCGAATTCAATTTTCATTGGCATCGACGGACAATTTGCACCATGGGTTGGCGCCCTAATTACAGATATAAAACAACCGATTATTTTAATTACACCGCAAGGTCGCGAAGAAGAAGTGGTGATGCGTTTGAGCCGCGTTGGTTATGATAATTGCCTGGGTTATTTAAAAGGCGGCATCGAGGCATGGAAAAATGCGGGAAAAGAAATTGCAACAATTAAATCTATCACTGCAGAAGAATTTGCGCCGAAAATAAATTCCGGTATTAATATTTTAGATGTAAGAAAACCTGGTGAATACAGCAATCAGCACATTAAAGATGTACCGAATCAGCCTTTGGATTTTATTAACGACTGGACGGATTCAATTGATAAAAACAAAGAATATCACATTCATTGCGCCGGCGGTTACCGCAGCATGATTGCAGCTTCTATTTTAAAAGCAAGGGGTTTTGATAAATTAGTTGATATTGCGGGCGGATTTTCTGCTATAGCAAAAACCAACGCGCCATTGACTGAAGTGAATACTTGTTCTTAATTCCGTTTTACTAAATCTTCTTTCTAAATGGCGAGCTAATGGAACGGCTTTGTAGAATTATTTTGGCACGAACTGGCGACTGATTTTC
>CAZRNW010000099.1:0-9516 GCA_964601535.1 uncultured Flavobacteriaceae bacterium | reverse complement strand
GCTTCCAACATTAACTTTACCATTCGAAACTGAATAATAGTAAATGCCCTTTTTAAGCTTCGCATCCATATAAATCTCTCCTTTAAGTTCTTTTCTAAAAACTTCTTGTCCTAACGTATTATAGATAATAAATTCTCCCTCTTTTAAATTCGGACTAAGATAAAACGTTCCGCTGTTCGGATTAGGGTAAAGTCTAACAGTACTTGTCTCGACTTCGCTCGACTTGACAGAAGTACATGGAGAAACAGAAACCGTAACCGGAACACGCATGGTGCAAGGCGTTCCTTCGGCGTAAAATGTATAATTGCCGGTTGCCAATGGAGCAGTTGTATATGAATTTCCTGTTGCTAAAACAACCGTTGAAGTAGGGGAGCTGTACCAGCTTACAGTGCTTGAACTAACGGTCGCCACACTAAGTACGGTTGAATCACCATTACATATATTGGTGCTGAATGCATCTGTAATATTAAAAGGCGCGCAAGTCATTTTAAATGTCCATAAATCATTTAAGTTATTTATTCCTGTTACAGCAGGATAAGCAAAGCTTCCGAAAATCCACATATCACCATTTAAATCTTTCCAGTAAATATTATAATACCTGCTGCCCGGATTATTAGCGGGAGCACCTATACCTTGCGTACCATACACTCCGTTTATATTAACTGCATTTGCTCCTTTCATCCAGGTCCACTCATCTGTTGAAGGCGTGTAGCGCCACAAATCATTTAATCGTCCAATGCCTGCAGTGCCCGGATAACCAATTCCTCCGAATAACCATAAACTTCCCCAGTTATCGAAAACAGGAGCTGCACTGTATCTTCCGCCGGGAATATTTGTAGATGAAGGAACACCAAGTGTACCATTGCTGCCAAATTGATTCGTTAGATTTGTTCCGCTCTGATAAATCCAGTTATTACTTGCTGCACTATAACGCCATAAATCATTTAAATGTCCGCCGGAACCGACTGCAGGTAAACCTCCGCCGGCAAACATCCACACTGCGCCCGCAGGATCTTTCCATATTGAACAAAACTCCCTTCCGCCCGGACAATTGGAAGGAACTGCTAAACCTTTTGGACCATAAATTCCATTTTGGTTAAATGCATTGCTTCCTTTCATCCAGGTCCATTCGTTTGTTGTTGTATTAAATCTCCAAACATCATTCAAATAACCATCTGCTCCTGTGGCCGGATAACCAAAACCGCCGAACATCCATAAATTATTTGCGCCATCCACCCAGGCACCGCCGCCATGACGTGCACCCGGTACATTAGCAGGGGCGGGAACCGTTATAGTGCCGTAAGTTCCATTTTGATTAACAATACTGCTGCCGCTCATCCATGTCCAAGTTCCATTTACCGGGTCATATTTCCATAAATCGTTTAATCTTCCCCAGCCACCAATAGCATCATATCCGTCGCCGCCAAATAGCCAGAAATTTCCTGAATTGTCTTTCCACCAGGTTGGAAATTCACGTGCGCCGGGAATATTTGTTGTGGATGGAATACCAAGGGTTCCGTAAACCCCATTCTGATTAATAATATTGCTTCCGCCCATCCAGGTCCATTCGTTTGTTGCGGGATTGTATTTCCATAAATCATTCAACCACCCGAAAGTTGCAGTGCTTGCATAACCTTCACCGCCGAATTGCCATAAATTTCCGCTGGCATCAGTCCAACATGCAGCACCGTGTCTTCCGCCCGGATCGTTTGTTGGGGCAGATACACCTATCGTTCCGTAAGTGGCAATAATACTTCCTGTGCTGCTGCCGCGAAGCCATGTCCAGTCTTGCGCAAAACTGCTAAATGAAATTGCAATTAAAACAAAGAGTATAATTTTTTTCATGCGTGAGGGTTTGGTGTATTAAAGATAAGAAAATATTATACTAACGCAAACACGTTACAAACATAAATCCCTGCCGTCTCGGTACGCAGTCTGTTTTCCCCGAGGGAAATTTCAGAAAAACCTGCTGTTTTAGCTTGCGAAATTTCTTCAGAAGAAAAATCACCTTCCGGGCCAATCAAAACTAAAGAAGATTTATTTTTTAAATCGGAACTTTTTAAATGTTTAGTATGAGGATCTTCACAATGCGCAATAAATTTTAGCTCTGATTTTATTTTTAAAATATCCGCGAAATTAATCAGCGGATTTATTTTTGGGATATAAGCCTGCAGACTTTGTTTCACTGCGCTCTCAGCAATTTTAAGGAGGCGGTCTTCTTTAATAACCGTGCGCTCTGAATTTTTACAACGCATGAAGGTGATTTCATCAACACCAATCTCAACTGCTTTTTCCACCAGCCATTCCATGCGGTCGATGTTTTTGGTGGGCGCTATTGCTAAGTGTAAATAATATGGGTGTTTAATTTGTGTACGCGGACCAAAAGTAATATTAGCCACACATTTTTTTTCGTTAACTACACTTAATTGTCCCTCGTAAAAATTGCCTTTGCCATCAATTAAACCAATTTCATCTCCCGCTTTAAAACGAAGCACCTTTGTACAATGCCAGGATTCCTCGGGGGTAAGTTCGGCCATGGTATGGTTTATGGTAGCGATGAAGATGTTCATTTGGGTAAAATTAAGGTTTTTTGGATGGATCGCAAATCTCAGGAAAATCAGGTTATTACGCTAAAAATATCCACTAAAATTAATCCTAAATACATTCCCGCCATGTAAGAAATTGAGCGATTTTGTATTTATAAATAGAGCTTGTTGATTTATATTTGGATAGCTACCGAGTGCGTTACTATGAAGAACCTAATTCTAGAATCTGAACAAATCACCAGTTTAGATCTTGCTAATTCCCTTATAGAGGAATACAATACCAACTTATTTAAACTTTTTACAATTGGTCCGGCTTGCATGACGCTCACAACAATGGACAGGGTGTTTGTTAAGGTGAATAAGAAGTTCTTGGATTTATTTGGTTACGAAGAATCTGAAATCATCGGCAGAACTTCAGCTGAAATCGGATTGCTGGATGCCGAAGAAGCTGTAAAAGTAAGCCATCTCTTTAAAGAAAAAGGGGGGCTTCATAATGATATTGTAAAGTGTACTGCAAAAAGCGGAAAGGAAATTCATACTATCTCCTCCATAAATACAATCGAAATAGGCGGCGTTAGTTATCTCATGTCTTCATTTTTGGATATTTCAAGGATGGTAGAGCAGCAAAAAATAATTGAAAAGCAAAACCGGGAAATAAAGGAGAGTATTAACTACGCCAGTTTGATACAAAACTCTTTATTGCCCTCTGATGAAGATGTGGAGAAAGTGTTGCCGCATTCATTTGTTCTTTCGAAACCAAAAGATGTTTTAAGCGGTGATTTTTACTGGATAAAAAAAACCGGAAACAGGGTTTATCTGGCGGCCTGCGACTGCACCGGTCATGGAGTACCCGGCGCTTTAATAAGCATTTTAGGCTGTAAATTATTAAGTAAGTTTTCTGATGAATACAATTTAACCAGGCCTTCCGAAATTTTAAATCAGATCAGCAAAGAATTCTCAGATAATAAATTTATTAAAGAAGCCAAACACGATTTAAAGGACGGAATGGACGTCGCCTTGTGTACAATTGATCTGGATACTTTGAAAATGGAGTATGCCGGTGCATACAACCCGATTTATCTAATACGGAAAGAAGAGTTAATCAAACTTAACACGGATAAAATTCCCATTCATTTATTTTCTGCAGGGGAAAATGAACAATTTAGTAATTACGAAATTCAGTTACAAAAGCACGACGCTTTATACCTATTCAGCGATGGTTATGCCGACCAGTTTGGCGGGCCGTTTGGCAAGAAATTTCAGAGCAAGCAATTTGAAGAATTAATTCTGAAAAATTATCATTTGCCAATGCCGGAACAAAAATCTTTATTCAATCAAACCATTGAAGAATGGAAAAATATTTCGGAGCAAGAACAAACCGATGATATTTTAGTTGTTGGCTTTAAGATTTAAATTCTTTATTCCTGCATAAGGCGGAAGCCTTTTTTCTTCAATTTTCACATACTTATATGGCTTCTTTGGCAAATCAGCTCTAATTTTTTTATTCTGTACAATAAACTTATATTTGATAGGCTAATGAAATTCAAATCTCTATTCCTGATTCTATTCTTAATTGCCTTGCGCCTAAACCTGATTGGTCAAAGCGAAGAAGTGATGGCTTTGGCTGAAAAGGGAAGGGACTGCTATCAAAATAAACAATACCGTTTATCGGCCCTGATTTATGAAAAAGTAATAGCTGAAGGAAGTTTAAAGGAAGGAGAATTGTATTATAACACCGCCTGCTCCTGGGCACTCGCCGGCGATAAACCAAACGCTTACCGCAATCTTGATTCTTGCGTAAAATACGGCTGGCGCGATTTTGGATTAACCGAAACGGATCCTGACCTTGAAAATTTGCGCGGAGATCCGCAATGGACTGCTTTCATCAATAAATTCAGGGAGAAACTGGAACGTGATAAAGCGGAAAAGAGAAAAGAAACACCGACCTATTTCTGGGGAATGTATTTAGGGATTCTCCTGGTATTCTTCATTTATAACCTCATGATGTTTTTTTCAACGAGGGATGTCGCTTATTTGTATTATTCGCTTTCTATCTTTTTTCTTTCTCAGCTTCACGCATGTGTTATAGCTGATTTTGGTTTCTTTGCGAAAGAAAATGTATTTATTTGGTTGCATGGTTACCGGATTAATAAACTTGTGTCTTATGCACTTGCTTCAGCTGTTATTGTTTTTCATTTATTATTTATCCGTGAATTCATTGGTTTAAAAGGACGTCATCCAAAACTGAATAAGTATAATAACTATATGCTTTGGGCTGTAGTTATTATAAGTTTAATACCTTTCCTGGTTCCGGTTTCTTCTGATATTGTCTTTTTCCCAATGTTCATCGTTGCTTATGTATTTGCATTATATGTGAGTTTTTACAGTTGGCGGAAGGGTTTTAAACCAGCCCGCTTTTTGGTGCTTGGAAATGTTTTTTTAACCCTGGGTGTCTCAATTGTTATACTGGGAATGCTGAACATTGTTGATTTGAGGTTTAATATATCCGTATTCCGTTCCGATAACCTTGGATTCATTTCTTTTTATACTTTTCTTTCATTTGCCTTAGGCGACAAGATCAATGTACTCACCCGCGAAAAAGCCGAAGCCCAGGAAAAAGCCCTCGAAGTATTAGAAGCAAAAGTGACTGAACGCACCGCAGAATTAGCTCACGAAAAACAACTCGTGGAGGAAAAACAAAAAGATATTTTAGACAGCATCCGTTACGCTAAACGTATACAGACTTCGTTAATGCCAACTCAAAAGTATATTGAGAATGTGTTAGGAAGGTTTAAGAAGAAGTAATTGGGAATCACTTAGGCTATTGGTAAAATTCTTTAAGCAGTCGCGAGTTTTCTTTTGGCAGCTAGGAGAATCCTTTTTGCAATGTTAAGAAGCGTTAATGCAGTCGCGAGTTTTCTTTTGGCAATGTTAAGAAGCGTTAATGCAATCGTGGGTTTTCTTTTGGCAATTGCGAGTTTTCCTTTGGTAGTTGCAATAACACTGTTTTTTGTTGCAAAAAACACAAAAGAAGGTGGGTGTTTTTTGAGCAAGGATTGCAAATCCGCTCTAACTGGGGTACAATAATTATTTAATTTGGTCGTTAGTAGAAATACTTAACCGGTATTTTTAGCAGGAGAAAGAAATAGAATCGATATGAATAAACTATTTTCATTAATAATAATCTTGTCTTTTCCAATTATTCTTCTTGGGCAAGGGCCTCCGCCTGAATATTATTCTCTTTGTAGAAAAGGAGATTCTCTTTATTGGGTAAAGGATTATATGAATTCGGCGTTATTATATACTAAGGCATTCAGAATTCATGGGAACAACGGATCCGTTCCCGATCGTATTAAAGCCGCCCGTTGTTATGCAAAAGCGAACGTACCGGATAGCGCAATCCGTCATCTCAGAAGAATGGTGGACAAAGGCCTTATTAAAAATGTTACTATTCTGACTGGTGAACCGGATTTCAATAGCTTACGTGAACTTAAACTATGGAATATTTTAGTTGACCATGTAAAAAATCCAGTTACCCATAAAAATGCAACCAAAAAAACCGGCGAACCCGTAACTATTTCAGTTAAAAATAATTTATCTGAATCCGTATACGTTTATTGGATCGATTATAATGGAAAGGAAGTGTTCTATTTTGACCTTGAACCGAAACAGGAAAAAGAACAAGAAACTTATGCAAGTCACGTTTGGATAGTAAAAACAAGCAAGGGCTTCCAACAAATAAAAGAATTCGTTGTCAAAATAAAAGACGATAAGATCAATATTGATTAAACAAAAAGGGAGACTAAAGTCTCCCTTTAATTTTTACTTCAAACTTCCAATCATATCCTCAGGCCTTACCCATTGGTCAAATTGTTCGTTGGTAACGTAGCCTAATTCTATGGCGGCTTCGCGTAAGGTTTTGTTGCCTTTGTGTGCGGTCTTAGCAATTTTAGCGGCTTTCTCGTAGCCAATATGTGTGTTCAATGCAGTCACTAACATTAAAGAGTTTTCTAAATGTTTTTTCAACTCCGGTAAATTGGCTTCAATGCCATCAGCACATTTCTCAGTAAAGCTTACACAAGCATCACCAATTAAACGCGCGCTTTGTAAAACGTTAGCTGCAATTAGTGGTTTAAATACATTTAATTCAAAATGTCCCATACTACCACCAACACTTACCGCAACATCATTACCAATCACCTGCGCGCAAACCATGGTCAACGCTTCAGGCTGAGTAGGGTTTACTTTACCCGGCATAATTGAAGAACCCGGTTCGTTATCAGGAATAATAATTTCGCCAATACCACAACGTGGTCCGGATGATAACATACGGATGTCGTTAGCAATCTTCATCAACGCCACAGCACTGCGTTTTAAAGCACCGCTTAATTCAACCATCGCATCGTGAGCAGCAAGGGCTTCAAATTTATTAGGAGCAGTTACAAAAGGTAATTTAGTTAGTTCAGCAATTTTCTTCGCTACTAAAACATCGTAACCTTTCGGTGTATTTAATCCTGTACCAACTGCGGTTCCGCCCAATGCTAATTCTTTCACAGCATCTAATGCATTTTTCAAAGCACGGATGCTCATATTAATTTGTTGTACGTAACCACTAAATTCTTGTCCTAACGAAAGTGGTGTAGCATCCATGAAATGGGTACGTCCGGTTTTAATTATAGTTTCAAATTGTTTTACTTTCTTTTGTAAGCTGTCCCGTAATTTTTCCATTCCCGGGATGGTAATTTCCACCACTTGTTTGTAAGCCGCAATGTGCATAGCGGTAGGGTAGGTATCGTTACTGCTTTGCGATTTATTTACATCATCATTCGGATGCAATATTTTTGGTTCGTCGGTTAATTTTCCTCCGTTCATAACGTGAGCACGGTAAGCAATAACTTCATTGGCGTTCATATTACTTTGCGTACCTGAACCTGTTTGCCAAATTACCAATGGAAACTGATCATCTAATTTATGCGCGATAATTTCATCACACACTTTTCCAATCAAATCGCATTTCTCTTTCGATAAAACACCTAAATCGCAATTTGCTAAAGCAGCAGCTTTTTTCAAATAGCCAAAAGCATAAATAATTTCTTTCGGCATACTGGCTTCAGGCCCGATTTTAAAATTGTTGCGGCTGCGTTCTGTCTGCGCTCCCCAATATACATGAGCGGGTACTTTTACCTCACCCATCGTATCTTTTTCTATTCTGTAGTCCATATTTAAAGTGGTTGAATTCATTGGTTAAATGTAACAAAATAATCGTGTTTTTATGGATGTTGTTGGTATTTTATCTGTGTGAAAGAGAGGCCTGTATTTCATATTATCTTCTCTCAAGACTTGGAACCAATGGAACGGGTTTGATAAGCTTATAGGTTAAATGGAAGGTTGAGTTTCAATTTAAATTTCTTCCAGTCACTTTTTCCTTGATGAAAAAGTAACCAAAAAATCAAGAAAATCTGATTCCCCGCACAGGCTACACGCCTAGCACAGATTTTCAGGCTCACGCGCGGTTTTCAAAACGTCTTTATTTAATGATGAAATCATTTCGTGAATACCTTGTTTAATAATTAAGAAATTGGCTTAGGGATGCGGAGGGTTTAGTTCTTTTGCTGAAGGCAAAAAACCGCAGCGAAGCGGAGCCCGCAGCAGCCCGGGCGCCTTTGGCGCAAGCCCCAAAAACTACTCAGAATTAACAGTCCCTTTTTTCAACAACACAAACTTCTCATTATTATAAATGATTTGCCAGGGTGCCTGATAATGGTCGAAATAAACTTTAGTGGAATCATCCGTAATTTCAGTACACACCAAAACATAATCCGGATTAAATTTTTTAAGGTCAGATTCTATTACCGAACGGGAAGCATTTTCAGTATTCACATAAGTTTTTCTATTGGTGAAATAAGTTAAAGCCCGCGGCTTGCTGAATAAAATGCCTGCTTTTTCGGGTGTGTTTTTGGTGATGAAATCGAAAGTTGCTTTTGCTTCGGCGGAGTAAGGACCTGGAATAATATCATTCCCCGATTTTAAAATACGTGTGGAGTTTTGTTTGTAACAAAATAAGACTAACAATCCCAGGCAAAATACAATCCATTGTTTGTAAGGAATAATGGCGAGCACGATGAACAAAGCGTAAGTGGCGAAAAACAAAATCAAAGTAATAATCGGAATCAACAAACGGAAACCGGTGTCGGTGTACTGATGAATAAGAATGGAAGCAATGTATCCCAATAAAAAGAATAAAAGAATAGTTGGTTTTAATTGGTCGGGCTTAAAAATGAAAATCAACATCCCTATTAAAGCTGTAAAAACAATACCGTAAGAAACTACGTAATTCAAAAATCCTTCATCAAAACAAGAGAAAAAATATTTAAGCACGGCATAATTATAATTGGCATTTACCGAAATCCTCTCGAAAAATGATAAAACTTTGGGATTATCGTAATAAATTACCGTGTGCGGAAACAAAAGACGGAATAAACCATAAAACACAAAAAACGCGCATACAATCCAGATTTCATGTTTAATATAACTCCAGTCGATTTTATGCTGTTTGTGCTTGAAATATTTAACCGCCACTTTATAAACTGTTTCAGTTATCACAGCAATAAACAATACCCAGCCGACATAACGTATGTTAACTGCAAAGGCGAGGATGAGTCCGCACAAAATAAGCATCCAGGTTTTATTATTATCACTTAAGTACAAGACGAAAAAGAGCAGGATGAAGGCCACAAAAGGTAAATCGCTGAGAATTTCCGTTTTAAAATTTAAACAGAGCGGATTATAAACTATAACCAGCGTTAAAATAATAGCCGGTGCAAAATGAAACCATTTATTAAATAAGAGGAAAGAAAAATAACCGATACACAACAAAAAAAGTGACATCAAAACATTTAATGCCGGCACTTCGAAGGAGGTGAGTGCAATGATGAGTGGGAAACCCGGCGGATAACAATTAGGACCTAAA
>CAZRNW010000098.1:3814-9544 GCA_964601535.1 uncultured Flavobacteriaceae bacterium | reverse complement strand
ACGAGACAAAAGAAATTCTGGATGAATTCAGGGCCTATTCAAATAATCAAATTGATTACGAATTTATTAACCCCGGTGAAAATCCGGATAAGGAAGAAGTAAATAAAATCGAAAAGCAATTGTACGATAAAGGAATTGTACCGGAGCAAGTGATTGATAAAAGTAAAAAAGGACAAAAAGTAACCGAAACTTTATTATGGCCGGGGGCAATTGTTACTTACCGCGGAAGAGAATTGCCGTGGCAGATTTTTAAACGTCAGGCGGGAGGCGGTTTCACGACCGAAATGAGCGTGAATAATTCAGTACAGGAATTAGAATATGGTTTAACAAATGCAATAAGGAAATTACAAGCACCGCGCCGCTTTGAAGTTACTTTTATTGAAGGGCATGGTGAATTAGATACATTGCGTCAGTATGATTTTATGCGTTCTCTGAGCGAATATTATAATGTTACCCGCTTAACAATTAATCAGCAACTCGAAGCACTTAAAAAAGTAGATGTCGCAATTATCACGCAGCCCGATTCAGCTTTTGTTGAGAAAGATAAATTCATCATTGATCAGTTCATCATGCGGGGTGGAAAAGTAATGTGGATGATTGATCCGGTGTATTTAAACATGGACACTTTCCGTTTAAAACAATTTACTTTAGGTTTCAATAACGATTTGAATTTATCTGACATGCTCTTTAAATACGGTGTGCGCTTAAATCCTGTTTTGATTCAGGACATGCAATGTGCCACTATTCCGGTAAATGTAGGTTTTAAAAATGGGCAGCCTAATTTTAAGCCGTTTCAATGGTTGTATAGTCCGCTTATCATGCCGGATATTGATCATCCGATTGTAAAAAACCTGGACTTAATTAAATTGGATTTTGCTGGAACCATTGATACGGTTTCGGCAAGAGGAATTAAAAAAACAATTTTATTGCATAGTTCACGATTTACAAAAGTGCAGCCGACTCCTGTAAGAGTGGCTTTAGCAATGGTGCAATTCAAACCTAAGGAAGTGCAATTTAATAACCCCTATCAAACAGTAGCATGTTTATTAGAGGGGGAATTCAATTCCAATTATGAGAACAGAATTCCAAGTGCAATCATGAGAGACTCTGCCATTGCCTTTAAAGCCCATGGTAAAAAAACAAAAATGATTGTGATTTCTGATGGAAATATATCAAAAAATGAAACCAGAAGAAGTGTAGGTCCTTTGCCTTTAGGTTTCGATCAGTTCACCAACCAAACATTTGCCAACAAAACTTTCTTGCTCAATTGCGTTAATTATTTATTAGATGATGAAGGCTTGCTTCAATTGCGCGCCCGTGAAGTCAAATTACGTTTGTTGGATAAGAAGAAAATCGAGGGCAAAGAAAGCAAGTGGCAGTTTATCAATATAGCTTTACCGCTTTTGGTAGTGATTCTTTTCGGAATGCTGCAGTTTTATTTACGGAAGAAAAAATTTGCTTCTTAAACTAAACTCCCAACTCTCCACTCCCAACTCTCCACTCCCAACTACTTATAGGTCTTCGTCATATTCGAAGGCGTACATATAATAAAATCACCGCTTCCAAAAACAGCTGCATCAAGTTTTGAAACGTCAGCTTGTTCGGTAGAGGAAATCACCATTACTTTTAAATCCGGGTTTTGTTGTTTCAGATACCATTCAATGGCTGAGTGATTGTTGCTGTGGTAAGCACCGTTGTAATGTATAAACGTTTGTCCTTTAGTCCAGTTTTTCAAAATGAAATGCGCCATCGTTGCATCCTTAATGGCTTGTGATTTTGGTAAATTCTCTCCGGCATGTCCGCCTCCGTTTTCAAAAATCTCTTTATAGGCCCTTACATTACCATCGTATTTCAGAGGGAGTGGTGCCATCCATTTTTTAGCTTCAGCATCAAGGCTGTCTAAACAAGCTGTACCGCGCGAATATACCATATTAGCATAGCGACGCGGAATATTAGCGGCTACAAAATTTAATTTATTGGTTTTTGCAAAATCTAATAGAGGTTTGTAATCGGTGGCGAAGTTGTTCCAAAGTTTTACTTCGTCTTTCAATGTTTTCTCGCTTAATCTCCCTGCTAAATATTCATTCAAAGCAATCTGATCATCGGCTTCAAACATTTCGGCACCCAGCACTAATTTTTCTTTTTTCTCGGCATAAACATCTTTGGTTAATTCTTTTTGTAACCAGTGACAAATAGGATTGTCATGTAATTCGCCAAATAAAATAATATCTGCCTTTTTAGCTTCGGCTAATAATTTAGAATAATCTGATTTTACACCTTTACTATCGAATAAAACATAAGCTTCTTTAGTGTCGGCAGGTTGATTAAAGCTCATTAATAAAAGTGGAGCTAAAGCAAGAAATAATTTTTTCATGGTTAGGAATTTGGTCAAATGTATAAAATTTTGTTGAGTGATTAATGAAATTAGTCATATAACGATTTAGGAACGTTCCTATCATTTCAGTTTCTCATTTTTCTTATGGCGTTCCCCATCTCGCGCCGTTTTCTTTTCTAAATTTTTCTCTAAGGCTTCTTCCAAATTCACGCCGGTTTGATTTGCAATACATATTAAAACAAACAAAACATCCGCTAATTCTTCATCCAGCAGTTTAGTTTTATCACTTTCCTTTTCGGATTGTTCTCCGTAACGGCGTGCCATTATGCGGGCCACTTCGCCAACTTCTTCGGTTAGCATTGCCATATTGGTTAATTCATTAAAATAACGTACGCCGTGGGTTTTTATCCAGTTATCCACGCTTTGTTGTGCCTGCGAAATAGTCATAACATTTGTTTTAAGCCACGAATGACACTAATTTTCACAAATGCATTAGTGTTTATTCGTGTAATTCGTGGCTGATTATGTAAGCTTAAATATAATTATTAAGTTTGATGTAATAAATTTTGATAAATGTTTTCGAAGAAAAACCTTCTTATTACCAGCATCGTTATAGCCATGATCATCGGGTTAATTGCAGGCTATGTAATTAATAAATCCATTACTGCCGAAAAGCCTGAATATGCAAAAACCATTTTAGTAAAGAGCGGGAATCCTGAGGTTATTAAAAAAACGGAAGCTGCATTAGATAAACTCAGCGAAAAGCATTTCAAAGAACAAAAGAAAAAAATCGCATCAAGATTCTCAATTTTGAGCGACATATTCTTGCGCATGATTAAAATGATTATTGCGCCTCTGGTTTTTGCAGTTTTGGTATTGGGTGTTGCAAAAGTGGGCGATTTCAAATCTGTTGGGAGAATTGGATTGAAAACATTAATTTATTTTACCTGCGCCACTTTAATTGCATTGATGTTAGGTTTGGTAATTGTAAATGTATTTGAACCCGGAAAAGTAATGCATTTGGATTTACCGGATGCAAAAGCCGAAACAGGCGTAAAATCGAACGCGCAGGATGCGAAAAATTTTATTTCGCATGTGATTCCTGATAGTGTTATTAACGCCATGGCGACAAACGATATTTTACCGATTGTTGTGTTTGCTCTGTTTTTTGGTGTTGCTGCTGCTTCCATCGGAAAACATGGGGAAGCTATGATAAAAGCTTGTGATAGTCTGGCGCACATCATGTTTAAGATTACAAATTATGTGATGAATTTTGCGCCCATCGGAATTTTCGGAGCTATTACAGCGGTCGTCATTATGCAAGGACTGGATGTATTAAGCGGTTACGCTTATTTGATTTTATGTTTCTTTGGCGGATTATTATTTTTCGTTTTTGTTGTGTTGTGGTTCATATCCATGATTTTCAAAATCAAGTTCTACAAATTATTAGCGGATATTAAAGAACCAATTTTATTAGCGTTTAGCACAGCTAGTTCTGAAAGTGCGATGCCGAAAACCATCGAGGCTTTAGAAAAACATGGCATCAGTAACCGCATTGTTAGTTTTGTTTTGCCTTTAGGTTATTCGTTTAATCTCGATGGTTCTATTATGTATATGACTTTCGCAACAGTATTTATTGCGCAATCATACGGCATGGATATTGGCATGGCCGATCAAATTAAAATGATGCTGATTTTATTGGTAACAAGTAAAGGAATGGCGGGCGTTCCAAGGGCATCTCTGGTAGTTATCGCCGGAATGCTTGGCATGTTTAACATCCCGGGTGAGGGTTTATTATTGTTATTAGCGGTCGACCAATTGCTCGATATGGGCCGCAGCGCAACAAACGTGGTCGGGAATGCCGTCGCATCGGCTGTTGTAGCTAAATTAGAGGGGGAGAAGTTTTAGAACTGAAAAAATCCCCCAAGGATAAATTCCAAACCCGAAATATCCATTGTTTTAATTTTTGGGAAAAAGTAAGGCGCAGTTGAAATATCTTTTTCTTCACCATTTACGGTAAATTTTTCCATTTCATATTGTGTATACAGATACTTTAAACCTGTATTAAAGCCCCATCGCTGATTTTTAAAATAGAATTGGTATTTTAGTCCAAAGTCAAAACCGGCAGCGTTTTTATAATTAATCTTATAGGTATCGGTAGGACCATTTAAGCTTTGTTTACCGGCTAATTGTATAAACTTATCTCCATAGCTGTACTTTAAATTAAATAACGCGTTAATTGAATGTCTTTTGTTTAAATAAAATCTGTATTCACAGCCGGCCCGTACGTAATCTAAACTTGAGGAAGAAAATTTTACGTCGTAAAGCACCGGTGGCGCGTCATATGATCCTCTTCTATATAAAGAGTCGTATCCATATTCGTTACTGGTGTAAGAGCCAAAACCCACTGTTGCCCAGAAATTTCCTTTTACATTTCTTGATAAACTGATAGAAGGGCCAGTTAAGTTACCAGGTGTTAAGCTCAATTTGTAAAAGTATAAATTCTTCAAATTATCTACTTTAACATAAGATAAATCGGTTTGAACCTGTCCAAAACCAAACGGCATAAAAACTCCCGTTTCAATATTCCATTTCTTATTGTAGGCAGGTGAATAGGGTTTTATTAAAGCTATATGGGATTTTGCAATGCTTAAACAAGAATCGAGCGATAAATTATTTCCTATCATCAATAAATCAAAGGCAATAATTTCATTGGTTGTTTTAGGATTTTTTTGAATGTATGTAACTTCTGCCATTTCTATAGTATCCTGTTCTTTCTTATTAAAGGCTTGGGCATATTTTCTCAGGTATAGCATACTTTTATCTTCCTGAGGAATGAACTTTTCTTCAATTAAGGTTCCTTCATATCCTTTCGGCTCCATATATTCCCTTGCAGCAAGTTTCATGGCATATTCATCACCTTTATTTATTTTTTTATTCTGATTCCAGTATCGGGCTAAAGTGTAAAAACTCAGCTTATCGGTTTTGTCACTCACTAAAAACCCAATCTCGGCTTTCCCGGGAATTTTACCTGTGATAATATAAAATTCCTGATTCGAATGAGGCGCTTGAACTGAAAACGACTTCAGGTAAAAAGGCTTGCTTTTTGGTTTGTGTAATTTCACGCTGGCACCTTTAAATTGTGCGAAACAGCTTAAGTTAAGTAATAAACAAACTGTAATAATGTTTAAAATTGCCTTCATAATTATTTATTTGGTTCAAAAGTAAAAACAGATAAAATCCCAGAACCTGCCCGTTCTCAGTAATCGAGCTGATATAACTCAGTTATATCTAAATGGAGAGGGATTTTTTAGATTTTAGCCAATTTCAATTGCAGGAACCGCGAATCCGTGAAAAACCACCCAAAACTGATACAAAAACCAAGCAAATCTTAC